>JBBSNV010000250.1:0-4278 GCA_038260375.1 Reyranellales bacterium | reverse complement strand
GCCACCTCGTTGGTCTGCGGCGGGCGCGCCAAGAACGGGCGGATGCGATCTTCCGACCGCGCCAAAGTCGTCCTCGCCGCATCCTGCAATTTGTCGTCGTCGCGTGTGCCGCCGCAGGAGGGAAACAGCGCCGCCAGTTCCGGCGCGTCGCCCTTCAGCGCCAGATAGTGCAGCGCGCCGGCCACCCGCAACGGCAGCGCGCTATTGTCCAACTCGCCGTCCCAATCCTCGAGCAGGCGCCAGAACGCGCCACCTTCGGCGATGTCCTGCGCCAAATCGCTGAGCAAGCGTTCGTACAGCGGCGAGCCCAGCCGCGTGCAGACATTGGCCTGCCGGCGCCAGACATGGAGGATTTGTTCGGGTGAATAGGCCATCGCTCCCGCTATCAGGTGAGGCGTCAGCCTAACCCGATCCGGCTGGCAATGTCAGTTAAGGACGGGCTCGGCGCGCGTCGATCGAGATCAGCCCTGCACCAAAGCCCAATGCGTAACACAGGCCGCCGATCACCGCCATGTTCTTCCAGAAATTGCCCTGGTTCTGCATGCGCTCCGGCCCGACCATGGTCCAATAGTCGTGGAAGTAATAGCTGGCCACCGCGGTAAATGCGATCAAGGCCAAGGCGCTGAAACGCGTGAACAGGCCAACGATCAGCAGTACCGGCGCCACCGCTTCGATCACCGCGCCAATCGGTCCGGCGATATTGGGCAGCGGCATGCCGGCAGCCGTAACCGCGCCGATCGTGTCCTGTAAGTGCAATATTTTCTCAACGCCCGCCGGCAGGAATAAAGCCGCGAGCACCACGCGCCCAATCAGCGCGCACCAGTCCATTGCAGTCGGATTCATGAAAACTCCCGTGCTTAATCTTAGATAGAACGCAGCACCGGCGGCACAAATTCGCCGGTGCTGCGCTATTTTCTCGCTAGATCAGGCGCCGCGCCGGGCGTTAACCGACAGTCGGCCAGGGCCGAACGCCATGACGTAAAGCATGCCGCCTGCCATCGCGAGATCCTTCAAGAACGACACCTGGTCGCTTGCGGCGGCCGGGCCGGTCTTTTCCCAAAAGCGGTGGAACACGATGATAGCGGCAACGATGAAGACGAACAAAGCCAAGGCCCCTATGCGCGCGTAGAAGCCTGTGATCAGCAGCAATCCGCCGCCGATTTGCAAGATGCAGCCGAGAATGACCGCGATGTTTGCCATCGGCATGCCATTTGCGGCCGCATAGGCGGTTGCCCCGGCCAGATTGGTTGCTTGGCCAATGCCGCCGATCACGAATACCAGGCCTAGAAAAATTCGTCCGACGAGCGCCAGCCAGTCTGCTTGTGTTGGATTCATCTTTAGTTTCCCCCTTTGGTTCGATCCCGGCGGCAAGCCGCGCCCGTCAGACCGTTAACAATCATGCCGCTTCGAGCCTTCCCGGCAAATCAACAAATCGCTAAGCCTTTGAATTGTTGTGCATAGCTTCATGCCGTCGGGCCATGCGCGGCATTTTCCGCCCTTGGCAAAGCAGGCCGGACCGGGCATTTTGCGCCCGCACAATGGGCGTTCGCCCGCGCAACAAGGACTTTCATGAAGCTGGTCATTCCCGCCGAACGGCGCCCCAACGAAACCCGTGTCGCCGCCTCGCCCGAAAGCGTGAAAAAGCTCAAAGCCCTGGGAATCGACGTGGTGGTCGAATCCGGTGCCGGCCTGCCAGCCTCGTTTACCGATGCCGCCTACCAGGCTGCAGGCGCCGAGATCGCGCCCGATGCCGCTTCCGCTTATGGCCAGGCCGATCTGGTGTTCAAAGTGCAACGGCCCCTCATGGCGAATGAGCGTGCCGGCGAAGGCAGTATCGACGAAATGGCGCTGCTCAAGCCCGGCACGGTTTTGGTCTGTTCGCTGGGCGCGCTTTATAACCGCGATCTGGTCGATGCTCTGGCCAAAGCCAACATCACCGCCTTCGCCATGGAATTGCTGCCGCGCATCACCCGCGCCCAGTCGATGGATATTCTATCGTCGCAGGCCAATCTCTCCGGCTACAAAGCCGTGGTCGATGCGGCGGGCCATTTCACTCGCGCGTTTCCGATGATGATGACCCCGGCCGGTACCATTCCGCCGGCCCGCGTGCTGATCATGGGCGTTGGCGTTGCCGGATTGCAGGCCATCGCTACTGCTAAACGACTTGGCGCCATCGTCTCGGCCACCGACGTGCGTCCCGCCACCAAGGAGCAAGTACAGTCTTTGGGCAGCAAGTTCCTCGCCATCGAAGACGAGGAATTCAAAGCGGCCGAGACCGGCGGCGGCTACGCCAAGGAAATGAGCAAGGAATACCAGGCCAAGCAGGCCGCGCTGATCGCCGAGACCATCAAGACGCAAGACATCGTCATCACCACCGCGCTGATCCCCGGCCGCAAGGCGCCGGTGCTGGTCAGCGAGGAGATGGTGAAAACGATGAAACCGGGCGCCGTCATTCTCGACATGGCGGTGGAGCAGGGCGGCAACTGCCCGCTCAGCGAATTCGGCAAGACCGTGGTCAAACATGGCGTCAGCATCATCGGCCCGGCCAATCTGCCGGCCAGCATCGCCACCGATGCCAGCGCGTTGTTCGCGCGCAACCTGCTGAATTTCATCACGCCGATGATCGATAAAGACACCAAGGCGCTGAAGATCGACACTGCCGACGAGATCATCAAGGGCACCCTCGTGACCCAGGGCGGCAAGGTGGTGCATCCGCAACTCGTTCCCGCATCGACCTAACGCTGGGGCATAAGGGGCAACCATGACCGAAACCGTCAACACCGCGAGCGGCAGCGTCACTTACGTCTTCGGCCATGTCATGCCGACGATCGCAGCCAGCTCAGGTTCTGGCCATAGCTTCGTCTCGCTGCTGACCATCTTCGCGCTGGCCTGCTTCGTAGGCTACTACGTGGTGTGGCGGGTCACCCCGGCGCTGCATTCGCCGTTGATGGCAGTGACCAATGCCGTGTCCTCGGTGATCATCGTCGGCGCTTTGCTGGCGGCGGGCTTGCAGGGTTTTGGCGTGGCCAAGATCTTCGGCTTCCTTGCCGTGACCCTGGCGGCAATCAATATCTTCGGCGGCTTCATCGTCACGCAGCGCATGCTGTCGATGTTCCGCAAGAAGACGCCGGTTAAGAAGTAAGGGGCGGGAAGCACAATGACCGAAGAATACGCCTCATACGGCTATTTGATCGCCGCCATCCTGTTCATCATGGCGCTGCGCGGACTGAGTTCGCCCGAAACGGCACGGCGCGGCAATCTGTTCGGCGTCATCGGCATGGTGATCGCCATCGTCGTCACCGTGCTGACGCCGGGCGTGCTGGATTTCACGTTGATTGCGGCCGCCTTGCTGATCGGCGGCGCCATCGGCACCTTCATCGCACTGCGCATCAAGATGACCGCCTTGCCGCAGCTGGTGGCGGCGTTCCATTCGCTGGTCGGCCTGGCCGCGGTGTTCGTGGCTGGCGCCGCGCTGCTATCGCCCGAGGCGTTCAGCCTGGGGCTGCCCGGCACGATCCCGCTCAACAACCGCATCGAGATGGGTCTGGGCCTGGCGATCGGCGCCATCACCTTCACCGGCTCGATCGTGGCCTTCGCCAAGCTGCAGGGCCTGGTCTCCGGCGCACCGCTGGTGTTCAAGGGCCAGCATCCGTTTAACGCCTTGCTGGGCGTCGCCCTGGTCGGCTTGATCGCCTATTTTTCGGTCAGCGAAGGCCGCGAAATCTTCCTGGCCCTGACCATCGTCTCCTTGGTGCTGGGCTTCTTGCTGATCCTGCCGATCGGCGGCGCCGACATGCCGGTCGTGGTCTCGATGTTGAATTCCTATTCGGGTTGGGCGGCGGCCGGCATCGGCTTCACCCTGGGCAACACCGCGCTGATCGTCACCGGCGCGCTGGTGGGTTCTTCCGGCGCCATCTTGTCCTACATCATGTGCAAGGGCATGAACCGCTCGATCTTCAACGTCATCCTGGGCGGCTTCGGCACGGAGTCCGGTTCAGCAGCCAAGGGTGCCGGCGCCAAGGAAACCCGGCCGGTCAAGATCGGCTCCGCCGAAGACGCTGCCTTCATGATGGAGAACGCCAGCTCGGTGATCATCGTGCCGGGCTACGGCATGGCGGTGGCGCAAGCCCAGCATTCGCTGCGCGAGATGGCCGATCTGCTGAAGGCCAAAGGCGTCAGCGTCAAATACGCCATCCATCCGGTGGCGGGCCGCATGCCGGGCCACATGAACGTGCTGCTGGCCGAAGCCAACGTGCCCTACGACGAGGTGTTCGAGCT
>JBBSNV010000249.1:0-4296 GCA_038260375.1 Reyranellales bacterium | reverse complement strand
CGTGCTGCGCGACAAGGTGGTGGTGCACGGCATCGCCGCCGCCTCCTTCGGCATGGGCGGCTTCGTCGGGCTGGTGGTGCATGTGCCGCTTTATCTCGAGCAGGTGGTCGGGCTCTCGGCCAGCCAGGCCGGGCTGGCGCTGATTGCATTGATGATCGGCACGCCGATCGGCGCCACCATTTCCGGCCGCGCCATGCTGAAGCTGAACCACTACAAGCTGTTCGCGCTGATCGGCGTGCCGACCAGCACCGCCGGGCTGATGGCGCTCGGCCTATTCGGCGCGGGCATGCCGCTATGGGCGATCGAGATCGCGCTGGCGCTGATCGGCATGGGCATCGGCACCATGTTCCCGGTCACCACCGTGGCGGTGCAGAACGCCGTCGACCGTCGCCATCTGGGCGTCGTCACCGGCATGCTGAACTTCAATCGCCAGCTCTTGAGCGCGCTGATGGTGGCGGCGTTCGGCACCATCATGCTGAGCGTGGCGGGACCGGCGGTGGTGGGCTCGACCATGCCCACTCTGCCCGACGTCGCCGACATGGCGCGCGGCTATCGCTTCGTGTTCCTGGCCGCTGCCGGCAGCATGGCGATCGGACTGATCAATCTCATTTTCATGGAAGAGCGCCCGCTGCGCTCCAGTGCGACGCCGCAAACCGCGGTCGAGATTTAAGACGTCGAGATTTAAGGCGTGGAAATCTAATCTGCCTTGGTTCCTCTGTGCGGCTTCGCGCCCGTCATCGGCGCTTCCCTTCGTCGCGCCTTCAGCCCAAAATCGCCTTCCACGATGGGCGGAGCGCAATCATGTATCGTAAAATCCTATTGGCCTATGATGGCACCGAGACTGGCCGCGTCGCGCTACGCCAGGGCGCCGACCTGGCCAAAGTGTGCGGCGCGGAGGTATTCCTGCTGGCGGTGGTCGATCTGCCCACTGGCATGTTGATGGCCGAGAGCGCCGCGCCCTCCGGCCTGCCCGACACCCAACGCCAGGAATTCGAACGAATCCTGGAAGAAGGTGTCGAGCGACTGAAGAGCCGTGAGCTGCAAGCCGATGCGCGGCTGGAGTTCGGCGTTCCGGCCGAACGCATCGTGCAATGGGCCCAGGAGATCGGCGCCGATCTGATCGTACTGGGCCATCGCGAGCGCAGCCCGATCGCGCGCTGGTGGCGCGGCTCCATTGGCTCGACGGTGCTGAGCCAGGCGCCGTGCAGCATCCTGATCGCGGTGTTGCCGGCCGATGCAGAAGCCGAAGCAACAAACGAGTAAAGAGTAACAAGATGGATTTCGACTTCACGTCCGAGCAAAAAGCGATCAGCGAAACGGCGCAACGCTTCGCCACCGATAAACTGGCGCCCAACTACGCCAAGCGCGAGGCAGCCGGCGTTATCGACCGAAAACTGATCAAGGAGATGGGCTCCTTGGGCCTGATCGGCGCCGAGTTGCCGGAAGAATTCGGCGGGCTGGGCACCGATAGCGTGACCGCCGGCGTGATCATGGAAAAGATTTCCTACGCCGATTTGAACGTCGGCTACATCTGCCTGCTCGGTTCCTTGAACGGCATGCTGATCGCCAGCCATGCGTCGCGTGATATGGCCAACGAGTTCGTAACCAAAATCGTCGCCGGCGAATGCGTCGTCGCGCTGGGCCTGACCGAACCGCGCGGCGGCTCCGATGCTGCCAATCTGGCGCTGACTGCGCGCCGCGACGGCGCGGGCTTCCGACTCAATGGCGAGAAGACCTCGATCTCGCTGGTGGCCCAGGCCGACCAGATGATCGTGTTCGGCCGCACCGGCCAGCCATCGGATCGCGCCAAGGGCGTCAGCGCCTTCCTGGTGCCGATGGACACGCCGGGTATCAGCACCTCGACCTTCAACGATGTCGGCTCTGCGGCGGTGGGGCGCGGCTCGGTGTTCTTCGATGACGTGAAAATTCCCGAAAATGCTCTGATCGGCCGCGAGGGCGCGGGCTTCCACCAGGTGATGAACGGCTTCGATTACAGCCGCGCGCTGATCGGCTTGCAGGTGTTGGCCGCGGCACAAGCCTCGCTCGACGAGACGTGGAAGTATTCGACCGAGCGCCAGGCTTTCGGCAATCCGCTGGCCAGATACCAGGGCGTCACCGAACCCTTGGCTGAGGCCGAGACCTTGCTGCGCGCGGCGCGCTTGTTGTGTTTCAACACCTTGTGGCTGCGCGACAAGGGCAAGCCGCACACCGCCGAAGCCGCCATGTGCAAATGGTGGGCGCCCAAGACCGCGTTCGACGTGGCGCATCGCTGCCTGCTCACCCACGGCCATTCCGGCTATAGCCGCGACCTGCCGCACCAGCAGCGCATGCGCGATATCTTGGGCCTGATGATCGGCGACGGCACCGAGCAAATCCAAAAGATGATCATCGCGCGCGAGAAAGTCGGCCGCGTCGCGGTGCCGTATTGAGTGGGAGCCCAAGCATGAACGAAGCGGTCCTGCTCGAAATACAAAACGGCGTCGGCGTGCTAATGTTAAACCGGCCGGAGAAATTCAATTGCCTGTCGAGCGAAGTGGTCGCGGCGTTCAATAAACATCTCGATGTCTGCGCCACCAACCGCGACGTGCGAGCGCTGGTGATTGCGGCCAACGGCAAGAATTTCTGCACCGGCGCCGATCTCGACGAAGTGTTGGGCGCGCGGGCTGAGCGCAAAAAGCTGGAACTGTTTATCGGCAGCGGCCACAAATTGCTGCGCCGCTTCGAAGCACTCGATCTGCCGGTGATCGCCGCGGTGCAAGGCCTGGCCCTGGCCGGCGGCATGGAATTGATGATGGCGGCCGATGTGGCGTTTGCCGATCCGACCGCCAAGATCGCCTGCCAGCACGCGCGTTACGGGCTGGTGCCGGGCTGGGGCGGCACGCAACGCCTGCCCCGCCGCATTGGCCTTAACCGCGCGCTGGAGTTGATGGTGAGCGGCCGTTGGTTGGAAGCGACTGAGGCCAAGGATTGGGGCTTGATCAATCAGATCAGCGAAGTCGGCAAGGTGCGCGATGCTGCGATCGCTTTCGCCGCGGACCTGGCCAACAAGAGCCGTAGTGGCCTCGCCGCTATGAAACGCCTGGCGCGCCAGGGCATGGACAAAACGCTCGATGCCGGACTGACGTTGGAAGAGCAGGATGTGATCGATGCCCTGTTGGGCGCCGACGTCGATGAAGGTCTGGCCGCTTTCCAGCAACGCCGCGCGCCCAACTTCCCGTGACGACGCCAACTGAAAGCTCTGGCGACACCGCCATGGTGCTGTTTTCCGGTGGCCAGGATTCGGTCACCTGCCTGGTCTGGGCCTTGGCGCAAGGCTGGCGGGCGCAGACTATCGGCTTCGATTACGGCCAGCGTCACAAGATCGAGTTGGAATGCCGCGCCACTTTCGTTACGGCGTTGCGGCAAAATTTTCCGCGTTGGGAGGATCAGCTCGGCGAAGATCATTTGATCGATCTTGGCGTTATCGCCGAGATCAGCGATTCGGCTTTGACGCAGGAGCGCGCGATCGCCATGCGCGCCGATGGCTTGCCCAATGGCTGCGGCGACTGTCCAGCCTGCGAGTTGCGGCGCAACGGTTACCAAGCCTTCGTGGCGGAGCGCGCGGCATGAGCGCGCTGCAGCGCGGCTTGCAACTGGGCCTGTCGCGTCCGCACGCCGCCATCCTGGCCAAGCTTTCGACGCCGGAGCGGGCGCAGGATTTCGTGTCCGGCTTGAAGACCAATTTCGAACTCGATGGTGCCACCTGCCTGTCGGTGGCCGGGGTGCTGCGCGAACGCCATGCCCATTGCATCGAAGCAGCCTATGTCGCGGCCTGCGCGTTGTGGGTGCATGGCCAAGCGCCGCTGGTCATGGACATGCAGGCCCAAGGCGACGACGATCACGTCATCACCTTGTTCCAGCGCGACGGCTGCTGGGGCGCCATCTCCAAGAGCAATCACGTCTGGCTGCGCTGGCGCGATCCGATCTACCGCTCGTTGCGCGAGCTGGCGCTATCGTATTTCCACGAATACACCAACGAAGATCGCAAAACCCTGCGGCGCTATTCGCGCGCCATCGATTTGCGGCGTTTCAAGGCGAAAGACTGGATTACCAACGACGACAATTGCTGGCATGTCGGCGCGGCAATCGACGACGCAAGGCATTATGCGCTGCTCACGCCGGCCCAGGCCCGCCGCCTGCGCAGGCGCGATGCGATCGAGATGCGCGCCAACCGGCTGCTGCATACCAAGGCGCCCAACCGCACGCTATCGACCAAATACTAAATCGACAGAAATACCGCAACGCCAACGCGTATTT
>JBBSNV010000248.1:0-4308 GCA_038260375.1 Reyranellales bacterium | reverse complement strand
GAGGCCCCGGATAGCTCGGCGCTTCGCTAACGCTCAGCTTCTCGCTTCCGGGGTGACTGGCTTTTGTTGGGTAGGCGGCGCTTGCTACGGCGTCATATCGGTCAGGGTGGTGCTGAGTCGGATCAGCTGCTGCTCTTTGTTGGTCAAGGTCACCAGCATATATTGAACGCCGCGTTTTTCGTTCTGCTTGCTGGCGACGAAAACAAAAGTGCGCGTCTCTTGATCGGACCCGCTCACGACCTTGTCGCTGCGCAACTCCACGTGGGAAGAATCGGCCCTGCCGAATTTAAAGAACAGACCGCGCATGACGGCACGCATCGGATTGGCCGGCATGTCGCTGGCTTCGACGGCGCATTCGCCATCGTCGTAGGAATACACGGTATAGCGCTGGTCGGGCTTTGGCTCCGGCGTGTGCCACACCTGGCCGGCATAGCCTTCGAGCAATTCCTTTTCCTCGCTGCCGGGCATGCGTTGGAAGCGTTGCGCCAGATGCACCCGAAGCTCGGCCGGCTTGCCCGCGAATTGACCGCACGCCTCGGTGAAGATCGTCATGGCGCGCGTGACGCGATCTTCCTGCGCGTGGCTGGGAACGCTGCAGCCGAAGCCAACGGCAAGGCCGATGCCGATCGCCAGGATAATCGTCGCCCACGGTTTCATCTAAAATTGCCCCTCGGCCAGCGCCATCGTTGTGCGGCCGGCGCTCTTGATCGGGCCGAGCAAGGAAGTGCCCTGCGGCAGCAAGGTCTCGGCAAAGAAGCGCGCCGTCACCAGCTTGGCTTCGAGGAAGGCGGCATCGCCTTCGCGCGCCGCCAGTTGGCGCGAAGCGGCCAGTGCGCCCTTGGCCAACAGATAGTTGCCGATCACATAGGCCGCCAGTTTCAGATACAGGCTGGCGCCCGACAGCACGTCGGCCAATCCGCCACTTGGGGCGCTGCTGTAATTCTGCACCACCCAAGCGGTGGCTTGTTCCAGCGCCACCACGCCGTCTTGCACCGCCTGGCGGATCGCCGCCATGTCGTCGCCCGGTGTTGCGGCCAGCTCCTGGTCGAACGTGCGCATCTGCGCGATCAGCGCCATCACCGTCTCGCCGCCATTGCGCGCCACCTTGCGGCTGACCAGGTCGCGCGCCTGGATGCCGTTGGTGCCTTCGTAGATCGGCAGGATGCGCGCATCGCGATAATGCTGCGCCGCCCCCGTCTCCTCGATGAAGCCCATGCCGCCATGGATCTGCACGCCGATCGAGGCCAACTCGACACCCAGATCGGTACACCAGCTTTTGACGATCGGGATCAGCAGATCGACCAGCGCCTGTTGCTCGGCCTTGGTCGCGGCATCGGCGTTCTTTTGTGTGTGGTCGATCGCGCCCGCGGTGACATAGGCCATGGCGCGCATCGCTTCGATATGCGCCTTCATGGTCATCAGCATGCGCCGCACATCGGGATGATGGATGATGGTGGCGGGGCCTGATGGCGCCACGCCATTGGATTTCGCATCCGGTCTTCCTTGCACCCGCGTCTTGGCGAAGTCCAGCGCCTGTTGATAGGCGCGCTCGGCGATGGCCAATCCCTGTACTCCTACAGCAAGACGCGCGTTGTTCATCATGGTGAACATGTATTCCAGGCCACGGCCTTCCTGGCCGACCAGATAGCCGATCGCCCCGCCATCGTCGCCATAGGACATGACGGCCGTGGGCGAGGCGTGGATGCCGAGTTTATGTTCGAGCGATACGCAACGCAGATCGTTGCGCTCGCCCAAGGAGCCGTCCGGGTTGACCAGGAATTTCGGCACGATGAAAAGCGAGATGCCTTTCACTCCGGCCGGCGCATCGGGCGTACGGGCCAGCACCAGATGCACGATGTTCTCCACCATGTCGTGCTCGCCATAGGTGATGAAGATTTTCTGGCCGCTGATCTTGTAGTGATCGCCGTCCTTGACCGCGCGCGAACGCAGCACGCCAAGATCGGAGCCGGCTTGCGGCTCAGTGAGGTTCATGGTGCCGGTCCATTTGCCGGCGATCATGTTGGGCAGATAGGTAGCTTGTTGTTCGGCGCTGCCATGGGCGTGGATGGCGTCGATCGCGCCCTGGCTCAGCAGCAGCACCAGGCCGAAGCTCATATTGGCGGCCTGCCACATCTCCTGCACCGCGGTGGCCATCAGCCACGGCATGCCCTGGCCGCCGAATGCGGGATCGAACGGCAATGTGGTCCAGCCGGCGTCGCTGAGTTGCTTATAAGCGTCGGCAAAACCATCGGGCGTGCGCACCACGCCGTTCTCCAGCTTCACGCCCTGCTTGTCGCCGGTGGCGTTGAGCGGCGCCAGCACGCCGCCCGCGCATTTGGCCGCTTCCTCGAGCGCCGCGTCGATCACGTCGGCGCTGGCGTCCTGGTAGCCGGGTAGGGCAGCAATGGCGGCGATTCCCGCGATCTCGCGCAGCACAAAGCGCATGTCTTCGACCGGCGGCCTGAATTCGCTCACTTTGTCCTCCCGCTGTTGCCGGCTATGATGGCGATAACAAACTGCACAGGCAACGCGCAAACTTGATGTCCGACACCATCATTCTGGAATGCAACGGCGCTAGCGCCGCCATCACCTTGAACATCCCGGCCAAGCACAATCGCTTGGGCCCGGCCGAGTTGATGCGGTTGATGCAATGCCTCGACCAGGTGGCGGGCGATGCGCAGATCCGCTGCCTCGTCATCACCGGCGCGGGCGAGCGCAGTTTCTGCGCCGGCTTCGATATCGGCGCGATCGATTCGGCCAAGGAAGCCAGCGGTCCGGGCTTCGAGGCGCTGGTCGATCGCATCGAGACCATGCCGATGCCGGTGGTGGCCGCGCTCAATGGCGGCGTGTTCGGCGGCGCCACCGATCTGGCTTTGGCCTGCGATTTTCGATTGGGCGTGACCGGCATGCGGCTGTTCGTGCCGCCGGCCAAGCTCGGCTTGCACTACTACCCCAACGGCTTGCGGCGGTTCGTCGAACGGTTAGGGCCGGGTGTGGCCAAGCGCATGTTCTTACTGGCCGAGGAATTCGACGCCGAGGAATTGATGCGGGTGGGCTATCTCGATTGGCTGGTGGCGCCCGACCGGCTTCGCCCGCGTTGCGCCGAGCTGGTCGAGAGCTTGGTCGGCATGGCGCCGTTGGCGCTGCGCGGCATGAAGCGGGCGATCAACCAGATCGCGCGCGGCAGTCTCGATACGGTGGCAACCCGTGCCGCCATTGCCGAGGCCTATGCCTCGCAGGATTTACAAGAAGGCCTGGCGGCGCATCGCGAAAAGCGCAAGCCGGTGTTTAAAGGCCGTTGAATTGAAGGATAGCAAGATGGACACGATCGATTTCACGCGCATGCAAGACAGCACCCAGGAAGAATATGCGCTGCTGATGACGCATCATCGCAAGCTGCAGCTCGGCCTGGCCGATCGCGTGCTGGGCGAATTGAAAGCCTCGGCCGGCGACAAGATGGGCTACAAGGTCGATCGCTACACCCACTCGCTGCAGACCGCGACGCGCGCCTTTCGCGACGGCGCCGATGAAGAGACCGTGGTGTGCGCGGTGCTGCACGATATCGGCGATTTCCTGGCGCCCGACAATCACGCCGACATCGCCGCGGCGGTGCTGCGGCCCTATATCAGCGCCGACAATCACTGGCTGGTCGCCCATCACGGCATCTTCCAGGGCTATTTTTTCTGGCATCACATTGGATTGGATCGCATGGCGCGCGAGAAGTTCCGTGGCCATCCCATGTTCGAGCGCACCGCCGAATTCTGCGAACGCTGGGATCAGAATTCGTTCGATCCGCACTACGACACCATGCCGCTGGAAGCGTTCGAGCCGATGGTGCAGCGGCTGTTCGCCAAATGGCCCTATGTCAGCGGGGTGGCCAGTGCCGCCGAATAAGTCAAAGCGATGATTGGTCGCCGCTGGTGGCGCATTGTCGCCAGTGGTCTGATCGGCCTAGGACTAATGACCGGGCTATTGGCGGCGCTTATCGCCACGTCAGAGGCGCGGCCGTTGGCGCGCCAGATCAGCTTCGGCCAGTGGAATGCCGGCAGCGACATCGTGTTCGATACCGTGGTAGCCGATTTCAACGGCGTCGAGCGGCGCATCGGCTTTCGCCTGGCCAAGCGCGAGATCGACCAAGCGCGCGATTTGATCCACGCCTACAGCAATGAGGACATGGCATCGTTCGTCGAAGCGGCCTTGCGCGACTATCTCAAGCGCGAGGCGCCCGATGTCGAGCCCCGTTTCGAACGGCGCGGCAATTCGGTCGGCGTCAAACTGCAGGGCTCCAGCGAACAGCGCCTGAAGCAG
>JBBSNV010000247.1:0-4313 GCA_038260375.1 Reyranellales bacterium | reverse complement strand
CCACGTGCCAATATTGTTGAATAAATACGGCTCTAAGGCTTTGCAAACCCCAAGGGGCGTGTTATCACCCGCGCCTCGAATTTAACCCGGTTTTCCGCCGGCAAAGCCAACGTCAAGGAGCTGTGGCCCAGTGCAAGTTCTCGTTCGCGACAACAACGTCGATCAAGCCCTGCGCGTGCTGAAGAAGAAGATGCAGCGCGAGGGGATCTTCCGTGAGATGAAGCTTCGTCGCAATTACGAGAAGCCGTCCGAGCGCAAGGCGCGCGAGCGGGCCGAGGCGATCCGCCGGGCGCGCAAGCTGGCTCGCAAGCGCATGGACCGCGAGGGCTACTAGTTTCCGATCTTCTGTCGAGCGAAGAACCCGCTGTGAGAATACTCCGGCGGGTTTTTTGTTGCCTACAACAACAATACGCCGCCCAGGATCATCGCGAAGCCCACAAGTTGCCAAGCGCCGATCGTTTCGCCGAATACGAAGTAAGACGACAGCACTACAGCGATGAACACCATGGCCGATGCCGGAAATGCCACGCCCAGCGGCAGGCGCGACAGAATGGTCATCCACATCACGAAGGCAGCGATGTAGCACGCCACCCCGAGCCAGATCAGCGGGCGCGAGGCGATATCGACGAACCACATTGCTTGCAACGTCTCGCCGGCCAAGCCCAGGCTACCCGCTTTCAGCGATAGCTGCGAGCCGGTCTCGAAAGCGATCAGCAACGCCCAGGGCACGCCGAAGCGCAAGATGCGGCGCGACAAGCTCATTTGTGGCGCGCCATCAGTACCCGGATCTCCGGGTCGATACGGTCGAGCCGCACCACGCGGCTGACCAGGCGCAGCAGAAAATCGATCGGGCGCGAGCGATGGCTGAAGAACTGCCAATTGCCCTCGAGCCGGCTGCCTAGCCGCACCTTCTCGGCATAGAACGCCTGGCCGGCCTGAAACACGGCTAAGTGCCGCACAAGACAATGGCGCACATTTTCCAGCCAGCTCAAATGATAGAGATTGATGCGGCGTGGCTGGTTGTCGGTACCGAAGAACTTGTCGATCATGCGCCGCTCGTCGTGCAGCACCAGATTGAACGCTGCCAAGCGTTCGCCTTCCCAGTAAAGGAAGCAGGTGGCGCGGCCGGCCATGTGGCGCAGCACGGCGGTGAAATACTCCGGGGTCAGATGCTCCAGCCGCAAATCGCTGCGCTGCCAGGTCGATTCGTAGAGCGCCATCACCTGGGGCAGCACGTCGTCGATATTGGTGCGCGCTTCGACCCGCACGGCGGCAGCATCGCGCAGCTTGCGCTTCATGTCCTTGCGCGTGACGCGGCTGAGTTTCTTCAGATAACCATCCAGATCGGCAAAATCCAAACTCAGCGCGGCGATCGGCATGCCGGGTAAGCGGGTGTATTGGGCGGCCCAGCACACCTCGCTCAGGATGCTGTCCATCGGCGTGTCCTTGACCGCGATCAAGCCAATGCGCTCGCGCGCGGCCACCTCCTGCAAGCCATCGAGCAGCCGCGCCAGCAAGGCATAGCGCTGTTCCGGTGTTGTCCCTGGCGGCGTGCCGGCATGGCAGATTTCCGATACCGGCGAGCCCAGGCAGAGCATACGGATGCTCATAAGGCGCGGCAGCAAGCGCGCCAGGCGCTCGGTCCAGCGCTTGAGCGGCCCGACGATGGTGGTGTCGAGGCGATAGTCGGTCACGAAGGCCGGCGCGGCCGCGACCAACATGTCGCCGTGCCAGACGGTGACGTAACGCCAGTCAAAGCCCGGCAGGCAGGCATCCTCGATCGCGCGATAGTAATCCCAGGTTTCGATTTCGTTTGGGAATAGCGCGTCCCAGGCGGCACGATCGATCGCGGCGATGCTGGGGAAAATATGCAGCTCGGTTTCCATCCCAGCTTTAGGATGCCGCCGCCGTGGCTGGCAATGCTTGCGGCGGCGCGATCGAGTCGAAGAAATCGGCGGTCAGTGCCGCCACGCGCTCGCGTTCGCGGTCGATGGTGATCATGTGATAGCTGTCGTGCAGCCGCACCTGACGCACCGGCGCGCGCAGGCGCTGCGCGACGTAATCGGCGTTGCGCACCGAGGTCACGTCATCGTTGGCGGCATGGACGATTAAGGTGGGCGCCGCCACTTTCGGCAGGCGCCGCTTGGTGAAGCTGATCAGGCGCAGCAGCTCGGCCAAAGAACCGCCCGGCGTGCCGCGCAGGCCGGCTTCCGCGCTTTCGCCCGCTTCCATCTTGGCAATAATGAATTTGCGGATGCGCTCGTCTTTAATGCCGTAAGGGAACGCCTCGACGTAGCGGTAGCGCTTGCCGAATGGCAACCGCAGGATGATCGGCAGCAAAGACGAGCCCTTGGGCAGGCTCCAGCCGTCGTACCACAATGTGGTCGAGTACAGCGCGATGCCGGACACTTGCTGCGGTTTGCGCGCCGCCATTTGCAGCGACAGCAACGCGCCCATCGACAGGCCGGCGACGTAGAGCCGATCGACCTGGCCGGCCAACCAGTCGCAAGCCTGCTCCGTGCTGGCCAGCCAGTCGCGCCAGCCGGTGGTGAGCAGTTGCGCCTCGGTGCCGCAATGGCCCGCCAGCACAGGGGCATAGACGCTATAGCCACGCGCATTCAGGCCGCGGCCGATATAGCGCATCTCGGTCGGCGTGCCGGTCAGGCCATGCACCAACACCACGCCAGCACCGTTGGTGCCGGGATAGAAGAAACTTGCCTCCATTGCTTACCCAACTCCTGCAGCGGAAACCGAACCGGCAACCACGGCCACGCCAGCGGCAATCAACGCGGTGGCGAGCCAGCGCCGCAGGGGCACCTTCTCGCCCAGCACGAAGTAAGCCGCGATCGCCACGCCGCAGTAACTCAAACTGGCCAAGGGAAAAGCTACGGTGAGCGGCAACAAGCCGAGTACCGCCGTCCACAGGGGAATTTCCACCGCATAGGCAGCGACGCCGCCGATCAGCCAAGGCGAGCGCGCCACCGCCAGCCAGAAATGCGCCCCGGCGTCGATGCCCTGCGCTTCGAACTTGTTCAGCCCAAGCTTGAACATGACCTGGCCGGTGACGTCGAGCACCAAGGACAGCAACACCAAAATGATCGCCAGCACCGTCATGCGCCCGCACCGCGCAAGGTGTCGAGCAAGGCAGCATTGGCGCGCGGGTTGAGCGCCAATTCGTCGGGACTGTAGCGCCGGCCGCGCGGTTGATCGGTCCAGGCCTCCCAACGCTTGGCCAGGGCCTTATGGTGGATGGGCGAATAATCGCCGCAAATATCGACGCCGACGATGCGATATTGCCGGGCGACGATACCGAGCGCGGCGGTTAACGCGGCCAACGGCATTTCGCCCTGGTCCCAATTGGTCAAAGCGTCGGCTGGCCGCAGCACGTCTTTGTCGATCGACAGCCATACCGACTCCGTCAATATCTGGCTCGCCAAGCGGGACAGAAAGCCGGAAAAATCGTCGCCGACACAATTCCAATGAATGCGCCGCCCGATCCGGCGCCCACTGGGGCCGGGTTCGACCTTGCCGAAGACAAATGACGGGGCGTGGCGCCAGGGGTGCAGCTCGAGATGGCCGTCCGCCAGAGCTGCGAGATTGCCACCTTTGAGCTGCGGCAGGCTGAGATCGTCGCTGCACGGACCAACGGTGATCACCCTGTTCACATGCGGCATCGCCAGCACCTGGTTGATCCACGAGCCGCAATGGAACTCCGGTGCAAAGCGCACCCAATCGGGGTGGTTGTCGAAATGCAGCACCGTAACGGGCTCGCGCTCGGCCTCGATCAACAATACCGCCAAATGATGGTAGTCGCCCGAACCGAGAAAATTCACGATCAGGCCATGGCCCGGCGGTTCGCCCGCGGCCGCCAAGGTCGCGCGCGCGCGCTGCATCGCCATGGGCCGCGCCCACAGCCGTAAGTCATCGCTTTGCTCGCGCAAATGGATGCGTTGGCCCCAACCGGTATCCAGCGCCGCCGCCAGAACCGGTTGGGTCGGCAAGCTGCCGTCCAAATCCAAGAGCCGGACGCGCACCCCTCACCGCCGGGTAACGCGGTGGAACAACCGGTCGAGCAGTTTCAGCGCCAGATCCATCTCCTCGTAGCTGATGGTCAGCGCCGGCGCCAAGGTGATGACGTTTTTATAATAGCCGCCGATATCGAGCACCAAACCGTAGGTCTTGCCGTCGACTTCGAGATCGGCCTTCAGCGCTTCGTCGACCATGCGGTCGGTCATGGCCTTGTCGGGCGTGAAGCCGTCCTCGCCGCAAATCTCGGCACGCAACGCCATGCCCATGCCATCGACGTCGCCGAT
>JBBSNV010000246.1:0-4317 GCA_038260375.1 Reyranellales bacterium | reverse complement strand
GCCGGGCTATTCGCCAATCGCGGTGCCAAAGTAGTGGCGATCGATCGCCCGGGCACCGAATTGGCCGAGCAATACCGGCACAATCCCGATGTCTCGACCTTGCATCAAGACATCACCGAGGACGAAGCGCCCGATATTATCCTGCAGCACACCATCGATCGCTTCGGCGGCGTCGATATCCTGTTCAACAATGCCGGCGTGTCGGGTCGGGCGCTGGCGGAAGAGTTGAGCGACGAGGAATGGGACCGCGTGTTCGACGTCAATGTGCGCGCCATGTTCCGCATTTGCCGCGCCGCCATTCCCGTGTTGCGCGAACGGGCGCGGCATACCGGCCGCGCGAGGATCATCAATACCGCGTCGGTCATGGCATTCGATACCGATTTCGGGCTGTCGGCTTACACCGCGTCCAAGCATGCCGTGGCCGGGCTGACCAAAACCCTGGCGCTGGAATTGGGCAAGTTCCAGATCACCGCCAACTACATCCTGCCCGGCGCAGTCTATACCGGCATGACCAAAGCCAATTTCGACCAGGAAGAAATCCGCAAGGTGTGGGAGAAGAAAGCGGCATTGCGCCGGCTGGGTTTGCCGGGCGATATCGCGCGCGGCGCATTGTTGCTGGCTTCGGATGAAGCCGATTTCATCACCGGCCACGGACTGGTGGTCGATGGCGGTCTTACGTTGCGTACTTAGGAACGTCCCATGACGAATTTTCCCAGCTTTTCGCAGACCTATACCGAAGCACGCGAGAAATTCCTCGCCGTTGCGCAAAACGCCAAAGCCAAAGTCGAAAGCATCGCCAATCCCAACAAGGGTCCGGCAGGCGAAACTTTGGCCACCGATGCCGCCTGGTTCGGCGACCCCGCAGCAGACAAGGCATTGGTGGTGTTGTCTGGCACTCATGGCGCGGAAGGGTTTTGCGGTTCGGGCTTTCAGATCGATTGGGCGGGCCAGAAACTGGCCGACAAGCTGCCGCGCGATATCGGCGTGCTGATGGTTCACGCCATCAACCCGTATGGTTTTTCCTGGTTGCGCCGCGTAACCGAAGAAAATGTCGATCTCAACCGCAACTTCGTCGATCACAGCAAGCCCTATCCCGACAATCCGGGCTATGGTGAGTTGGCCGATTGGGTGGTGCCCAAATCGCTCGACGAGGTGGCGCTGGCCGAAGCCGAAGGCCATTTGCAAGCTTATCGCCGCAAGCACGGCGACGTGGCGTTCTATCGCGCGGTATCGGGTGGGCAATACAGCCACGACAAAGGCCTGTTCTATGGCGGCAACGGTCCGACCTGGTCGAATCAAACCACCCACGTCTTGATCGACCGCTATTTGAAGAACCGTAAAGCTGTTTCGGTGATCGATTTCCACACCGGCCTGGGGCCATTCGGCTATGGCGAGCTGATCGCGCATTACGATCCGGGCACCGGCGGAGCCGATCGCACACGCGGCTGGTACGGCGAGTCGCTGACCGAGACCAAGCGCGGCACTTCGAGCTCGCAGGCGCGCGATGGCCTAGGTCATTACGGCTACAACCGCGCGCTGCCCGGCATCGACGTCACCATGGTGACGTTGGAATTCGGTACTTATGCACGCGAGCAGGGCCACAAGGTGCTGCGGGCCGATCATTGGCTGCACAGCTATGGCGATCCGCTTTCCGGCGGTGCCCAGCCGATCAAGCAGGCGCTAAAAGATCATTTCTATCCCGACTTCGACGATTGGAAAGAGATGATCTTGTTTCGCGGACACCAGGTGGTGCGCCAGGCGTTGCAGGGTCTGTCGAAAGGTTAAGGCTAACTGGTCGGTGCGCCCAGCGCCGCCAGCCAAGCATCGATACGCATGCGGTTGACGCCGAAATCGCGATAGCCGTATTTGGCGCGGCTATAGACAATCACAGTCGATTTGTTCAACGCCAGCGGCAAGAAACGCACCGAAATCCTGTCGGGAAAACGAAACACCTGCGAGCGTTGCACCAATTCGAGATCGCGGCCGTCGATGCTGACGCCGATCAGGGTGACGCGCGGCTGGTTTAAAGCATAGGCACGGAACTGCGCCGCCAGCTTTTCCACCGGCATGTCGAACACCGGCGCCGGGCGATGCGGCGGATCAGCGGTGATGCCCGGCGGCGCCACCAGATACTGGTTGGGCGAACGTTTCAGACGCAGCCGGGAATAATCCATCATGGTTTGGCCCCTGACGCAGGCTGGGACGGCAACCGGGCCGGCCGGAACACGATCAGCTTGGACGCCGGGAAATTAAATCCCATACCGGCCAAGGAGCCGAACGCTACGCCGATTACCGGCCAAGCTTGCGCCAATGGCCAAAGCTGTAAGGTGGCGACATAGATGCCGTAGTTGATCAGCGCGCCGCCGATGCTGACCAGCACGAAGATAAGCCACTGCCGCGTGATCGGGTGGCGGTGGGCATCGCTGCGAAAAGTGAATTGACGGTTAAGCCACCAGGTCGTGCTGGACGCAGCCAGGAACGAGGCAGCGCGAGCGGAATAGGGGTCCACGCCCAGGCCGCGCACCAGCGCCGTCAGAACCGCGGCATCGATTATGAAGCCAACGCCGCCGACGATAAAAAAACGCAAGAATTGGCTGCGGCCGGCGGTTGCTTGCCAAAGCTTGGTGAGAGCGGCGATCGGCATCGCGGCCTAGTCGCTGGGTGCGTTGTAACGCAAATAGGCTAAGCGTTTTTGTTCGCGCCGGCCTTGCGACACGGTGTCGAGCACCAGCCCGCACACCATGCTGAGAAATGCCAGCAACATCAAAGTAGCCGATAACACCACGGTCGGTTGGCGCGGCACCAATCCGGTTTGCAGAAAGGTTTGGATCACCGGAATGATGATCGCGATCGCCAGGATCGACATTAGACCGGCAAGGATGCCGAAAAAGGCCAAGGGCCGCTCGTCGCGGAACAGGCTGACGATGGCATAGAGCACGCGCATGCCATCGCGATAGGTGTTCAGTTTGCTGAACGAGCCTGCGGGCCGTGCGCCGTAGGGCGTCGGCAACTCTGCCGTCGGCAAATGCATCGATAGCGCATGCACGGTCAATTCCGCTTCGATGTCGAATCCTTCCGCCAAAGCTGGGAAGGTCTTGGCGAAGCGGCGCGAGAAGGCCCGATAGCCCGACAGAATATCCTTGAAGTGATGGCGGAATAAAAAGCCTAGAAACCACGTCAGCATGAAATTGCCCAGGCGGTGGCCGCGGCGGTAGGCGGTTTGTTCCTGCTCGATACGCGCGCCCACCACCATGTCGAGGTTGCCCGACACCAGCATGTCGATCAGCTTGGGCGCGCTGTGCGGATCGTAGGTGTTGTCGCCATCGGCCATGACGTAGATGTCGGCATCGATGTCGGCGAACATGCGGCATACGACATAGCCTTTGCCTTGCATCGGCTCGCCGCGCACCACGGCGCCAGCCGCGGCCGCCACCTCGCGCGTTTTATCTCTGGAATTGTTGTCGTAAACGTAAATAGTGGCTTCGGGCAGCACCTCGCGGAAGCGGCGCACGCAATCGCCGATCGCGACTTCTTCGTTGTAGCAGGGCAGCAAAACGGCGATACGCGGTTGGGCGGTCATGAAGCTCTCGGTTACTGGGCGATGGACTTCGTCTTAAGCCGCCCACCATGCCATTGTTGCGCCACCACCGCCAAGACCGCCGCCACCGCAAGCCAGGCAATGCGGCTTTGGTAGCGGTCGGACACGCCGGAAAATGCGCCGCAAATGAAGGCATTGATTGCCAGCGCGGCCAGGATCAGCAGGCAAAGCCCAGCCAGGCGCCGCTCGCCGCGCCGCGCCAGCAGGAAGGCCCGTACCGGCAGCAGCGCGAGCGCGGCCAGTTGAAGGGGTACCTGAAAGCTGTTTAACGGCTGTAGAAAACCGCGCAGCGCATCGCGCTGTTGGACAGTGCGGTGAAAAGCAACGGCGTCGCCGGGAAAGGCAGTCTCGATAATGCTGGCCGCGCCTCTGCTTGGCCGATTCAAGGACTCGCCCGCGCGAGGCTGAACCAATTGGCGGAATGTGTCGTCGATCACCGCCCAGATATGCCGCAGCGGCATGCGTTTGATACTGTCGAATATGATGAAGCGCAGTTCGGGGCTCGAATCCCAACCGCCCAGCAGCAGGAACGCCTCGTCGTCGCCCCATAAATAGTCGTTGTGATTGTATGGCAGGCGCTCTTTCAATTCGCACAGTTTCAGGTCGGCGCGCGGGCAAACCTCTTCGAGATAGTCGGCGATGATCCCGTCGTTGAGGAGGCGGCCGAACACAAACTGCTCGCCGCCTTTGCTGTAATAGGCGTGGCCGGTGACAACCAG
>JBBSNV010000245.1:0-4322 GCA_038260375.1 Reyranellales bacterium | reverse complement strand
ATACGAAATCCGCCTCAACGAATTCACCACGCCGGAAACCCGCGACATCGACCAAGTGGTGCTGGACAGCGAGGACAAGGCCAATGCCTTGGCCGATGCGGTGCAAAAGGGCAAGGCGTTCGATGCCGCCGCCAAGGAAGTCCTGGGCCGCGACAACGCCGTGATCAAACTGGGTGTGTTGAAGAAGACCGATCTGCCAGCCGGCCTGGCCGACCCTGCTTTCGATCTCAAGCCGGGCGTGGTCAGTCGCCCGATTCGCACCGCGCTGGGCTGGCACGTGCTGCTGGTCAACAAGATCGAAGCCAAGACAGTCAAGCCGTTCGATGCGGTGAAAGCCGAACTCGAGCAGGCGATCAAGAAACAGCAGGCGCCCGACCGGCTGCTGTCGCTGTCGGCCGATTTGGAAAAGCAGCTCAATCGCGGCGCCAGCCTGGAAGATGCGGCGGCGCGGCTGGGCGTCAAAGTGCAAACCATCGATGCCGTCGATGCCAGCGGTGCCGCGCCATCTGGCACTCCGGCCGCCGGCCTGCCCGACGCCAAGAAATTCCTACCGCTCGCTTTTTCGCAACGTAAAGGCGAGGAAAGCGGCATCGAAGAAATCGCCAACGGCGATTTCTTCGTGCTGCGCGTGGCCGATGTTACGCCCTCGCGCACCCCCGAACTTGCCGAGACCAAGAACAAAGCGGTTGCGGCTTGGCAGCAGGACGAGACCGTCAAGCTGGCGACGAAAAAAGCCGAGGAGATCGTCACCAAGCTCAATTCCGGAACCACCTTTGCCGCCGTCGTGCGGGCCGATAATCTCGAAGTGAAAACCGCCGGCGCCGTTACGCGAACCACCAACGACCCCTCGGCCAATTTGCCGCCGGAATTGGTCAACAAGCTGTTCACTTTGAAGCCCGGCGCGGCGGCTTCGGGCGCGATGCCCAATGGCGTTGCGATCGCGGTGCTGAAGGACGTGACGCCGGCCGATCCGGCCAAGGATAAGCCCGGCGTCGACAAGCTGACGGCTGAGCTGCAACAGGCAATGCGCGGTGAAGTGCTGACGGCGTTCGACAATATTCTGCGCCGCCGTTACACGATCAAGGTCGACGAAGCGGTCTTGGCCCAGACCTTTCCGGTCGAGACCCGCTAATCATGCAGACCAAGCCGGCGCGCGAGGCTTTTGCCGCCGCCTATGCCGAGCAAAAGCCGCAAGTGGTGTGGACGCGGCTGGTCACCGATGTCGAGACTCCGGTCTCGGCCATGCTCAAGCTGGCCGACGGTCTGCCCTATTCTTTCTTGCTGGAATCGGTCGAAGGCGGTTCGATCCGCGGCCGTTATTCGCTGATCGGCTTCAAGCCCGACGTAATCTGGCGGTGCCGTAGCGGCAAGGCCGAGATCAACCGCCGCGCTCATTTCGATCTGACCAGCTTCGAGCCGCTCGCCGACAAGCCGCTCGATTCGCTGCGTGCTTTGATCAAGCAATCGCAGATCGACGTGCCGGCGGAGCTGCCGCCGAGGGCTGCAGGTCTCTATGGCTAGATGGGCTACGACATGGTGCGCGAGATGGAGCGTATCCCCGATACCAACCCCGATCCGCTCGGCTTGCCCGACAGCATCTTCATGCGCCCCACCGTGATGGTTGTGTTCGACCGGCTGGAAGATGCCGCGCTGATCATTACCCCGGTTTGGCCGCAGCAAGGCGTTGATGCCAATTCGGCCTATGACCAGGCCTGCGAGCGGTTGGCTCATGTGTTGAACGATTTCCGTCGCTCACTGCCTTACCGTCGCGACGTCGGCGCCGTAGCCTCATCCGCGCCGCTCGACGTGAAATCCAACATGTCCAAGCAATCCTTCAAGGAAATGGTCCGGAAGGCCAAGGAATACATTCACGCCGGCGACGCGTTCCAGATCGTGCCGTCGCAGCGCTTCGCCGTACCGTTCAAGCTGCCGCCTTTTGCGCTGTATCGGTCGCTGCGGCGCATCAATCCCTCGCCGTTCCTGATCTTCTTCGATTTCGGCGATTTCTCGATCGTCGGCTCCAGCCCGGAGATCCTGGTGCGGCTGCGCGAGGATTGGGTCACGGTGCGGCCGCTGGCCGGCACCCGCCGGCGCGGCGCCACGCCGGTCGAGGACAAAAAGCTCGCCGACGAGCTGCTGGCTGATCCCAAGGAGCGCGCCGAGCATCTGATGCTGCTCGATCTGGCGCGCAACGACGTGGGACGCGTGGCGCAGATCGGCTCGGTGCGCGTCACCGAGCAGTTCGTCATCGAACGCTACAGCCATGTCATGCATATCAGCTCCAATGTCGATGGCGTGATCGACCCCAAATACGACGCGCTCGATGCGCTGGCCGCCGGCTTCCCTCCCGGCACCTTGTCCGGCGCGCCCAAGGTGCGGGCGATGGAGATCATCGAGGAGCTGGAGCCCGAGCGGCGCGGCATCTATGGCGGTTGCGCGGGCTACTTCGCCGCCAATGGCTCGATGGACACCTGCATCCTGGTGCGTACCGCAGTGGTCAAGAACGACACCATGTATGTGCAGGCCGGCGCCGGCGTGGTGGCCGATTCCGATCTCGAAGCGGAATACGAAGAAAGCGTCAACAAGGCCAAGGCGCTGGTGCAGGCGGCGGAAGAAGCGATAAAGTCGGCGCAACAGGCCTGATGCAGCAGGCTTAAGACATCGATTGGGCATTGGGGGATGCCGGCATGGATTTCATTCTCTCGACGTTTCAAACCTTGCCCAATTTCCTGATCTATCTGGCCGTCGCGGCCGGGTTGCTGGCTGGTTTTGCAGTGCTCTATCTGTGGATCACGCCCTATGCCGAATTGGCCTTGATCCAGCGTGGCAATGCCGCAGCCGCAGTCAATTTCTCCGGCGCGCTGCTGGGCTTCACCTTGCCCTTGGCCAGTCTGGTGGCGCATGCGGTCAACGTGATCGACATGGCGCTGTGGGCGCTGGTCGCCGCTGTGGTGCAGATCGTGGCCCATTTCATTGTACGCGCGCTGATCCCCGGTTTTGCCGGGCGCATCGAAGACGGCAATGTTGCTGTCGGCACTTTCGCCGCCGGCACCTCGCTTTCCCTCGGCGTGCTCAACGCCGCTTGCATGAGTTACTGACCATGCGCCGCTCGTCCATCGTTGCTCTCAGCCTGCTCGGCGTCGGTGGTGCTGCGCTGGCCGGCAGCGCTTTCACCGGCGGCAGTTGCGAACGTGGCTATGCCTCGCTCGATCAATGCGTGTCCGCGCATAGTGCCGCCGGCTGCACGGCCCAGACTCGCACCAGTCCGGACGGTGTTCCCGCCACCGTCTATCTCGGCCCCAACCGCAATTGCTCGGCCTGGAATCACGGCGGACTTTATTTCATGCCGGGGTTGTGGGGCCGCTCGGGCTATTACGGCGGCTATGCACCCAACCGGACCTCTTACGCGCCAGGTTCGACCACGCGCGCGCCCACCGCCACACCAGGCAGCAGCGTCAACAGCCCCTCCTCGCGCGGCGGTTTCGGCAGTACCGGCAGCGGCTTTTCGTCGGGCAGCTAATGCGCCGCGAGACGATCGCCGCCCGTCCCGACTGGCAAGAAAAACTCGAGAAGATCGACTTCAACTGGCACGCGATCGACGGCCAGCCTTATTGGGCCGAGGATCGCTGCTACAGCTTTTCCAGCGCCGAGATCGACGGGCTGGACGATGTGACGGCCGAGCTGCACGACATGTGCAAGCAGGCAGTGAAAAAAGTCATCGCCGATGAGTTATGGGATCGCTTCGGTATTCCCAAGGAATTCGCCGCCTATATCGAAACCACTTGGCGCCGGCCCGATCCCGAAATCTACGGCCGGTTCGATCTGCTCTATGACGGCACTGCTGCACCGAAACTGCTCGAATACAACGCCGACACGCCGACCGCGCTGTACGAAGCGGCGGTGGTGCAGTGGTATTGGCTAAAGGATGTGAAGCCCAAGGCCGATCAGTTCAACTCGATCCACGAGAAGCTGATCGACGCGTGGAAGGGCGTGCTGAAACTATTGCCGTCACGCGGTTTGGTGCATTTCGCCTCGGCCACCGACCTGCCGGAGGATTTCGGCACCGCCGAATACATGCGCGACGTGGCCAACCAGGCGGGCCTAAAGACCCAACCGATCGCCATCGAGGACATTGGCTGGAACGGCCAGCGCTTCACCGATCTGTCCGAAGAACCGATCCAGGCCCTGTTCAAGCTCTATCCCTGGGAATGGCTGCTCAAGGATCAGTTCGCCAGCTCGGTGTAGTGCGCCGGTCGCAGCCGAAATCTGCATCAATATGTCGACGCAATAAGCGTCCTCATTCATCATCCGCTGAACCGCTT
>JBBSNV010000244.1:0-4338 GCA_038260375.1 Reyranellales bacterium | reverse complement strand
GCGGGCCTGCAGAGTGGCGGTCAGCCGCGCGCGCGAAATGCCCAGCAGCGGCCGCAACAGGCGCACCGAGGCCAGCTCGCTGATCGATGCCATGCCCGCCAGGCCATCGGCGCCACTGCCATCGCCCCAGCGCATCAATACCGTTTCGGCTTGGTCGTCATGCTGATGCGCCACCAGCAGATGCAGCACGCCGTGGTCTGTACACCATTGCTGCAACAGCCGGTAGCGTTCGCCGCGCGCCGCTTCGGCCACGCCTGTAACAGGTTTATCGCCGCGCCAGACCCGGATCTCCGCGGCGATGCCCAAGACGTGCAATTGCGCGGCGACGCCGCGCGCCTCGTCGGCCGATTCCAGACGCAAACCGTGATCGACGATCAACGCGGTCGCCTGCCCGCCCCGTGTCTTAACCCAGTCGGCGGCCAACACCGCCAGCGCCAGACTGTCGCGTCCGCCCGATACGGCCAGCGCAAGATGCGGATTGGCTTCGAATGGTCCGAGCCGATCGAGGGCAGCGGAAAATTCCGCCGCGCTCACGGGCGAACCTGTGCAGAACGAATCGATTGCGGTTGGCCGCACCGACATGAGCTACGACCAAACCATGGCCATCGACCGCGCGATCAGCCGCAGCGGTTGCGCTTACGCTCTTCGACCACACGACGGCGCACCAGATCGGGCGCCTGAGGAAACTCTTTGGTCAACCGATCGTAGACGGCGCAAGCGTCTTGATTCTTCTTCTCCGCCGACAGCGACATGCCGAGTTTGAGCAAGGTGTCAGGCGCCTTGTTGCCCTTGGGGTAGTTCTTGTAGCCGTCGGCGTAAGCCACCGCCGCGTTCTGATAATCGTTGCGCACGTAAAACGTCTCGCCCAGCCAGAACTGCGCGTTGCTGGCCAGCGCGTGCTTGGGATTGCGCTGCACGAAGGCGCGCATTGCGGCTTCGGCGCCGGGATAGTTATGCGCGTTGATCAGGTCGAACGCGGCCTGAGATTGCTGTTCGGGCGTGCCCCCGGCCGGCGGCAAAGTGGCCTGCTGGCCGCCGGCGGGCGAACCCACCGAAGGCTGATAGCCCGGCTGGCCTGGCGGCGGCGGGCGCAACACCCCGTCCGATCCAGGTGGCGGGGCTGCGGCGAAGGGCGGCAGGGTGCTGCGCGGCGCGTTGGACCCGGGGGCGTTGGGCGGGGTATTGGCGCCCACCACCTGGGGCGGCCGGCCGCCTGCCGAATTGCCGCCTTCGAGTTGGCTGACGCGGAACTCCAGATCCGTGGTCAGCTTGTCCAAGCGATTGGTGAGCTGCGCCACGCGGTTCTGAAGTTCCTCGATTTGGCCGGTCAGCGCATTCATCTGCTGTTCCAGGCCATTCATGCGGTCGACGGCGGCATAGCCGCTGGTGCCGGAATTGTTCTGCGCCAATTGCGGCGACGGCACCTGATAGCCCGAGGGCGTTTGGTCGTTGCGATAGACCTTACGCTCCAAATTCTGCATCTCGCGCTCGAGCTGCAGCAGCCGATCCTCGACCGTCTGGCCCGACGCCACCGGCGCGGTGGCGGCGAGCATCGGCACGGCCACGATCAGCGCTACAGCCACGGCGCGCATTGCTTGCCAAGCGAACTTCATGTTCCACCCTTCGATCGGCACTTACACCCAAGGCTTTCAAATTTCGGTGCCGGTAAGCTCATGATTGAACACGCATCTTAGCTTAAAACCGGCCAAAAATAAGGCGCCGGACGCGACGGGATCATCTCATCCCATCGGCCCGGCGCTGAAAAACCTAGGGAAAACAGGCGCGGCGGCCCGTTTTCACCCAAACGCGATGTTAGTTCGACAGCACCGTCACACCGCGACGGTTCTTGGCATACGACGATTCATCGGAACCCAAAACCTCCGGGCGCTCCTTACCGTAGCTGATGGTGCGAACGCGGTTGGCTGGAATGCCCTGAGCCACAAGGAAGGCGCGGATCGCCGAAGCACGACGCTCGCCCAAGGCCAAATTGTACTCGCGCGTGCCGCGCTCGTCGCAATGGCCTTCCACCGTCACGCGCCATTGGCCGTACTGCTTCAGCCAAGCGGCCTGCTTGGTCAGCGTGTCGCGTGCCTGCGGCGTGAGCCCAAAGCTGTCGTACTCGAAGAACGTGTGATCGCCTACGTTCTGGGTGAAGTCGCCTTGCGAGCCTAGGGTGGCGGCAGTGACGCTGCCCGGACCGTTCGGTTGGGTGGTCGCGACGTCGGATTTGCTTTCGCAGGCTGCGACCAGCAATAGGGCCGCAAGAACGGCGATGATCTTCGTTGGCATTGTCTTTTCTCCTTCTGGACTGTTTACCAGCCACCTTGTCATTTGGCCAAAGTCGAGGCCGAATTCCTTTTACACTTCAAATACTTAGAGACGATCCACGCGGCGGCGGCGAAAACCGCGCGGACTATACCATTTGATTTTTACCGATCAAGTCATGCGGTGCCCGTTATTGAGGAATCAGCGGCGACCACGCCGGATCGGACGCATCGGTCGGCGTGACGATCTGCCGTTCGTTGGAGCCGGTCAGGTCGATGCTGTAGAGCCGCACGCTGCCGCCACGCCCGCCATTCATCGGTTGTTGGCGGAAGAACATCAGCACGCGGCCGTTGGGCGACCAGGTCGGGCCTTCGTCGAGAAAGCTCTCGCTCAACAGGCGCTCGCCCGAGCCGTCGGGCCGCATCACGCCGATAAAGAACTTGCCCTGGAAGATTTTAGTAAAGGCGATCAGATCGCCGCGCGGCGACCACACCGGCGTGGCGTAGCGGCCCTGGCCGAAGCTGATGCGTTTGGGTTCGCCACCGGAAGCACCCATGACATAGAGCTGCTGGGTGCCGCCGCGGTCGGAGTTGAACACGATGCGCTGGCCGTCCGGTGAGAAGGACGGCGAGGTATCGATCGCGGGGTGATTGGTCAACCGCTGCACCGCGCGGGTGCGGATATCCATGGTGTAGATTTCCGAATTGCCGTCTGTGGCTAGGCTCATCACCACCTTGTTGCCGTCGGGCGAGAAGCGTGGCGCGAAGGTCATGCCGGGGAAGTCGCCCAGCACTTCCTGCCGGCCGGTATCGACGTTGTAAACCACCACGCGCGGCTGGTCGCGGTCGTAGGACAGGAACGTGATCTCCTGCAAAGTGGGCGAGAAGCGCGGCGTCAGCACCAGGTTGCGCCCGTCGGTCAGGTAACGATGGTTGTAACCATCCTGATCCATGATCGCCAAGCGCTTGATGCGCTTATTGAGCGGACCGGTTTCCGCGACATAGACGATGCGGGTGTCGAAATAGCCGTCTTCACCGGTGACGCGCTTGTAGATCGCATCAGCAACAATGTGAGCAATACGCCGCCAATTCTGCGGCTGGGTGAAATAGGCCAAGCCGGTAAGCTGCTGGCCCACGGTGGGATCCCACAGCCGGAACTCGACCCGCAGCCGGCCGTCGCCCTGCAACTGCGCAGCACCCGTCACCAGGAACTGCGCGCCGACCGCGCGCCAGTCGCCGAAGCGCGGCGGCGCGTTGGGATTGGTGATCTTCTCGACGAAGGCGGCCTTGTCGATCGGCAAGAACAGGCCCGAACGCTCCAGATCGTTGGCGATCACGCCGGAAATATCGACGCCCACGCGATTGGCGTCGGCCTGCTCGCCGACGAAATCGGTGATCGCGATCGGCGAGGGTTTGCTGTTGGGCCGGTTGATGTCGATGATCGGTTGGCCCTGCGCTTGGGCCACCGACACGCTGGCCACCGCCCACAGCATCAGGGCGCATAGCGCCGATGCGAACCGCACCAGACGAAGCGAAGATTTGGTTGCTGAAGTCATCGAACACCTCACAAGTCGCGCGGATCGAAACGCAGGGTCATGGATTTCCATGTGTTATATTTTTCCGGCGACAGCGGCAATGGCTGGCAGGCCGGATTGAGCACCGCACGCAGCGCCGATTCGGCGGCCGAACGATAGTAAGCGTCGCTCATCATGCGTCCGGTATCGACGATGCGCGCTTCGCGCACGGTGCCGTCCGGATTCATTTGCACGTCGATCGATACCAGCAGCTGGTCGGCATCCTTGGCGCCGGCAGGGAAATTCCAGCATGGCCGGATACGGTCGCGAATGGCATCCAGTTCCGAGCGCGCCAGTTCCGGCGCCAGGGTAGCGGCGCCTTGCACTGGCGGTGGCGGCGCCACCGCCTGCTGTACCGGCTTGGGCTGCTGCTTGACCGGCGGCGGACGGCTCTTGTCGAGATTCTTCAGGATCGAATCGAAGCGGTCGACCTTGGGCTTGGGCGGCTCCTTCTTCGGCTCCTCTTTCTTGGGCACGGGCTTGGGCGCTTCGACCTTCTT
>JBBSNV010000243.1:0-4343 GCA_038260375.1 Reyranellales bacterium | reverse complement strand
GCGCCCGAATTCAAGATCTTCACCAATGTCGATAGCGCGATCGTCGATCCCAAGAACTTCGCCGAGAACAGCTTCGTCGATCGCACCACCGATGTCTGCATCATCCCGCCTAACAGTTTCGCTCTGGCGCGCACGGTCGAGCATTTTCGCGTGCCGCGCGACATCCTGGTGATCTGCGTCGGCAAATCGACCTATGCGCGGTGTGGCATCATCGTCAACGTCACGCCCCTGGAGCCGGAATGGGAAGGCCATGTGACCTTGGAGTTCTCCAACACCACACCGCTGCCGGCCAAAATCTACGCCAACGAAGGCGCCTGCCAATTTCTGTTCCTGCAGGGCGACCAGCCTTGCGAGATCTCCTATCGCGACAAGCGCGGCAAGTATCAAGGCCAGCGCGGCGTGACCCTGCCCAAGATTTAGGACCGAAGATCTGAGGATTTAGATGGATCGCATTCGCATCCGCGGGCGCAAACCGCTGCGCGGCACCATCCCGATCAGCGGCGCCAAGAACGCGGCGCTGCCGTTGATGGTGGCCACCCTGTTGAGCGCAGAGAGTTTGACCCTGCACAACGTGCCGGCGCTCGACGACATCACCACCATGTCCGATCTGCTGATCAATCACGGCGTGACGATCGAAGACGTGCCAGGCGCCAAGCGCGGCCGCACCTTGCGCCTGACTGCCAAGCCGCCGATCTCGACCGTGGCGCCTTACGAGATCGTCAATCGCATCCGCGCTTCGGTGCTGGTGTTGGGCGCGCTGCTGGCACGCACCGGTCAAGCCACAGTGTCGATGCCGGGCGGCGACGCCATCGGCATCCGCCCGATCGACCAGCACATCAGCGGGCTGGAAGCGATGGGCGCGCAGATCGCGCTGGAAGGCGGCAACGTCATCGCCACAGCCAAAGGCGGGCTGAAGGGCGCCACCATCCGCTTCCCCTTCGTCTCGGTCGGCGCCACCGAAAACCTGCTGATGGCCGCGACCTTGGCCGACGGCACCACCATCATGGAAAATGCCGCGCGCGAGCCCGAAGTCACCGACTTGGCCAATTGCCTGGTGGCGATGGGCGCCGACATCCACGGCATCGGCACCGAATGCCTGGTGATCCGCGGCGTGCCCAAGTTGCACGCGGCCGAGCACACCGTGATCCCAGACCGCATCGAGGCTGGCACTTATGCGGTGGCGGCCGCCATCACCGGCGGCGAGCTGGTGCTGGACGGCGCGCGCATGGATCATCTGGGCGCGGTGTTCGAGGCCTTGGCCAAAGCCGGCGTCAACGTCTCCAACGGCCTGGGCAAGGTGCGCGTGTCGCATCCCACGGGCCGGTGTCGCGGCTTCGACGTCATCACCCATCCCTATCCCGGTTTTCCGACCGACATGCAGGCGCAGTTCATGGCCCTGATGGCGGTGGCCGATGGCGCGTCGCTGATCACGGAGACGATTTTCGAGAACCGCTTCATGCATGCGCCGGAACTGGCGCGCATCGGCGCCGATATCGTCGTGCATGGCAGCTCGGCCATGGTGCGTGGCGTCAAGACCTTGCGTGGCGCCGACGTCATGGCGACCGACCTGCGGGCCTCGGTATCGCTGGTGTTGGCGGCGCTGGCGGCCGAAGGCGAGACGATCTTGCATGACGTGTATCACCTGGATCGCGGCTACGAGCGGCTGGAGGCCAAGCTGGCGGCGTGCGGCGCCGATATCGAGCGCCAGCGCGGGAATTGAGGCGTGGAAATTGAACTGGGAAATTGAACGATGACGACTGCGACCCAGGATAGCGGCTTGAAGTTGCGTGCCGAAGACGCCGAGGACATCAATGTCATCTCCTCGAGCTTGCAGGATGCGCTGATGGCGGTGGCCGACATGACCCTGCTGGGCGATCAGCGCCGCTTCGCCTTGGTGGCCAATCGCTTCTGCTGGGAGAAGCCCATCGATGCGCAGGGCGGCTATCAGCGCAGCCACACCATCCTGGCGATCGACGGCGTGGCTTCGGTGTCCATGCAGGGTATCGACCGCCAACAAAGCGATCGTGTGTTGAACCTGTTGGCGATCGAGACCGCGATCAAACCGCAAGGCGGCGTGTATGTGGTTTTGGTGTTCGCCGGCCAGGCGGCAATCCGGCTGGAAGTGGACCGCATCCTGTGCCATTTAGAGGATGTCGGCGAGCCCTGGTTCACGCGATGGAAGCCTGCGCATTTGGATGAATAGCGCCCGTTTCACCCGCTAAGGCCTTGATTGCGCCGGCTTTTTATTTTGGCGCCGACAGTCCGATATTCACCATGACCCAGAACGACAAACTGGTGCTGGCCCTGCCCAAGGGCCGCATCTTGAGCGAAGCCGCTCCTCTATTGGCCGCCGCCGGCATCGAGCCCGAGCCTGCGTTCGCCGATCCCGATTCGCGCGCGCTGCGCTTTGCCACCAACCACCCGATGCTGGACATCATCCGCGTGCGCTCGTTCGATGTGGCGACCTTCGTGGCGTTTGGCGCCGCCCATATCGGCATCGCCGGCAACGACGTGCTGATGGAATTCGATTTCCCCGAGATTTACGCGCCGGTCGATCTGGGCATCGGCTATTGCCGGTTGATGGTGGCCGAGCCGATCGAAATGGCGGGCGCCGACAATCCCAAGCGCTGGAGCCATGTGCGCGTCGCGACCAAATATCCCGAGATCACGCGCCGGCATTTTGCCGCGCGCGGCGTGCAAGCCGAATGCATCAAGCTCAATGGCGCGATGGAATTGGCGCCGAGCCTGGGCCTGTGTCACCGCATCGTCGATCTGGTGGCCACGGGCCGCACCTTGAAAGAGAACGGCCTGGTCGAGGTCGAGCACATCGCCGACGTCACTTCGCGGCTGATCGTCAACCGCGCCGCGCTCAAGACGCGGCCCGACGAGATCAACCAATGGGTCGATCGCGTTGGCGAGGGCAGGCGTGCAGCCAAAAAGGCCCTCCCCAGGGGCAGCCCAAGGGCCCTCCAAGGGCCCCTTACGCCTCGACGCCAGCGCTGCCGACTTCGATGCCGAATTTGCTCGTTTTCTCGATCTCAAGCGCGAGATCGAAGAAGACGTCGATGCCACCGTCGCTGCCATCATCGCCGATGTGCGGGCGCGGGGCGACGCAGCGATCGTTGCGCTGACCCAGAAATTCGACGGCGTCAGCCTGACGCCGCAAACCTTGCGCGTGTCGCAAGCCGAGATCGACGCGGCGATCGCCAAAGTGCCGGCCAAGCAGGCCGCGGCCCTGAAGCTGGCGGCCGAGCGCATCGAATCCTATCATCGCACCCAGGCGCCCCAAGATGTCGATTACGTCGATGCCCAGGGCGTGCGGCTGGGCGCGCGCTATCGCGCCGTCGATTCGGTCGGGCTCTATGTGCCGGGCGGCACCGCCTCCTATCCATCCTCGGTGCTGATGAACGCGATGCCGGCCAAGGTGGCCGGTGTCGAGCGCATCGTCATGGTGACGCCGATGCCGGGCGGCCAGATCAATCCGCTGGTGCTGCTGGCCGCGCAATTGGGCGGTGTGGCCGAGATTTATCGCATCGGCGGCGCGCAGGCGGTGGCGGCTTTGGCCTATGGTACGGCATCGATCAAGCCGGTCGACAAGATCGTCGGGCCGGGCAATGCCTGGGTCGCCGCTGCCAAGCGCCGCGTATTTGGCCAAGTGGGAATCGATTTGATCGCCGGGCCTTCCGAGATTCTTGTGGTCGCCGACGGCAACAACGATGCTGGCTGGATCGCGGCCGATCTGCTGTCGCAGGCCGAGCACGATGTCGCCTCGCAATCGGTGCTGATCACCGACGACGCCAAATTCGCCGAGCGCGTGATCCAAGCGGTCGAAGGCCATCTCAAAGCCTTGAGCCGGGCCGAGATCACGCGGAAATCGTGGAACGATTACGGCGCCATCATCGTGGTCAAGCAATTGGACGATGCCGTGGCGTTGGTCGACCGCATCGCGCCGGAGCATCTCGAACTGGCTTTGGACGACGAAATGGCCGAACGGTTGATGGGTAAGGTACGCCATGCCGGTGCGATCTTCCTGGGCCGCCACACGCCCGAAGCGATCGGCGATTACGTCGCCGGCACCAACCACGTGCTGCCGACTTCGCGCAGCGCGCGCTTCTCGTCGGGGCTTGGCGTCAGCGATTTCGTCAAGCGCAGCTCGTTCGTGCGCTGCGGCGTCGAGGGGCTCGCGGCAATAGGTCCGGCGGCGATCGCGCTGGCCGAAGCCGAAGGCCTGCCGGCGCATGCCCTGTCGGTGGCGATGCGCTTGAACAAGCGCGACTGATCTCGTTATGAGCACTGAGCAGCGCCGCATTGCCCATATCGCGCTCGACGAGAAGACCATGGTG
>JBBSNV010000242.1:0-4347 GCA_038260375.1 Reyranellales bacterium | reverse complement strand
TCAACCGCCCGGCGGCTTTGGCGGCGCGCAAGCTTAGGGAATAGCTTGCGCTGGCGGCGTCGGCTGCCTAAACCATCGCCATGACCAGCGAAGAAATCTGCGCAAAATGCGGCAAGCCGCCAGGCTTGTGCGTGTGCGACGCTATCGAGCGCGTCGAGAACGGCTTGTTCGTGCTGATCCTGCAGCACCCGCAGGAGAAGCGCGAAACCTTGGCCACCGCGCCATTGCTCGGCGCGGCGCTGGCGCATGCCAAGCTGGCGGTCGGCCTGTCCTGGCCCAATCTGCGCCGCGCTTTAGGCACCGAAGTCGATGCCAAGCGCTGGGGTGTGCTGTATCTGGGCTCGACCGAGGGCGGTGCGCCGCTCGCTGCGGTCAATCGCAAGGGCAAGCCGCTCGCCCATCAAGAGGCGGTGTTGCACGATCTCGAAGGCATCATCGTGCTCGACGGCAGTTGGAGCCAGGCCAAAGCGCTGTGGTGGCGCAATCCCTGGTTTCTGAAATGCACGCGCCTGGTGCTCAACACGCCGTTTGCCTCGCGCTACGGCAAGCTACGACGCGAGCCACGGCGCGACAGCCTGTCGACTTTGGAGTCGGTGGCATTTGCTTTATCCGAGCTGGAAGAAGACCCCACGATCTTCGAGCGCCTGCTCAAGCCGTTCGAAGCGCTGCTCGACCGCTACAAGGCAGCCAACAAGCCTGCCGGCAAAGCACGCGGCAAAACCCCTCAGTGACAGATTTCCATCAATAGGCTGCGTGCGTCGCGCTGTTTGACTCCGGGCAGGCGGATCGCTTCGCCGCGATAGAGCCGTTCGGCGGTTCGCGTCAGCGCAATGGCATCGAGCGCATCGTCGATGCCGACGCCTTTTCCTACTTTCAGATTTTCAGGAACGTCGATGCCGTGACGTTGCAGCAAACGCCGTCTTTCTTGCTGGCCTACGGGTGTGCGTTTGCGCGACAGCACTGGCTGACCTTCGTTCATCAGTGCAAAAGCGAGCTCGGGATGGCATTCGACCAATCGACGTTGCAGCTTGGGTGTGATTAGCGCGTCGAGTTCGCGCAGCTTGGGCAGCAAATGAAACGCCTGCTGCGACAGGCCGATGCCGTTGCCGCGCCGGTTCAAGGTTCGCGCTTGGGCGTAAGTGGTGGCTGGGAGCGCCGCGCGACAGGGAATGGAAAACACCGAGCTGGTTTTGCCTGGCAGTAGCTTGCGTGCCGCCCGTTCGCAATTGCGTCCGCCGCGCATTGCGATCTCGGCCAAGCCGATCGGCATGTCGATCGCCAGTAGGACGGGCTTTTCCGGCAGTGACAAGACGTCGGCTATTTTCGGCAACAGCCGCAAGCTCACCGCGCTATCGCCCAATCGGCGCAGCGCCAGGATCCACCCGCTCTTGCAGCCGTCGATGCCGCCGATCCAGGGAGACAGTGGTTACTCGGCGGCGGTGCGTTTGGACTGCGGCGAGCGGAAGGTCGCCAGTAAATCGGCTTCCTTCTTTTTGGTTTTGGCCAGGTTGGCGTCCTTGACGTGGCCGTAACCCCGGATTTCTTCCGGTAGCGAAGCGATCTGCACCGCCAGCGTGTGGTTGTCGTGGTCCAGCCTGCCGAGCAGTTCCTCGATCGTTGCTTCGTACTCGCCGATCAGGCGCCGTTCCATCTTGCGCTCCGCGGTGCGACCGAAAGGATCGAACGCCGTACCGCGCAGGAATTTCATTTTCGCCAACACGCCGAACGCGCGCAGCATCCACGAACCGAACTGCTGCTTCTGCAAATGGCCGGTCTTGGTGTCGCGCTCCGCTAAGATCGGCGGCGCCAGATGGAATTTAAGCTTGTAGTTACCCTCGAATTGGCTACGCAGCTGCTGCAGGAAGCTACCGTCGGTATAGAGCCGCGCCACTTCGTACTCGTCCTTATAAGCCAACAGCTTGGCGTAATAGCGTGCCACGGCCTCGGCCAGCCCGGTCATGCCCGGCGCTTTGGCTGCTTCCACACCGCGCACGCGCTCGATCAGGTTGGTGTAGCGCTTTGCATAGGCCGCGTTCTGATAGCCGGTCAAATGCTTAATCCGACGCGCGATCAATTCGTCCAGGCTCTGCGACAGGTGATGCGGCTTTTCCACCGCCGCCGGCGGGGCAGCGATCTTCAACACCGCATCGCGGTCATGCGCGGCGCGGCGGCCCCACATGAAGGCCTGCTTGTTCATCTCGACCGCAGCGCCGTTCAACTCGAGGGCGCGCATGATCGCGTCATGGCCGACCGGCACCAGGCCCTTCTGCCAGGCAAAGCCCAGCATGAACAGATTGGTGGCGATCGAATCGCCCATCAGCGCGGTGGCCACGTTTTGTGCGTCGATGAAATCGGCTTTGTCGGCGCCCGTCGCTGCTTCGATCGCAAGGCGCAACGTGTTGCCAGGGAATTTCAGGTTGGGATCGCGGGTGAAAGCGCCGGTGATGGTCTCGTGGCTGTTGATCACCGCGCGGGTGGTGCCTTGCTCGACCTTGACCAAGGCGTCGGCGCTGGCCGCCACCACCAGGTCGCAACCCAGCAGCAAATTGGCATCGCCCGCGGCGATGCGCACGGCGTGGATGTCTTCGGGTTGTTGGGCGATGCGCACATGGGAGATCACCGCGCCGCCCTTTTGCGACAGGCCGGTCATGTCGAGCACGGTGCAGCCCTTGCCCTCGAGATGGGCCGCCATGCCGACCAGCGCGCCGATCGTCACGACCCCGGTGCCGCCGACGCCGGTGATCATCATGCCGTAAGGCTGATGTTGCACGGTGGGCAATACCGGATCGGGCAGGGCTGGCCAATGGGCAGCGTCCGGCGTCTTCTTGGCCACGGCCTTGCCTTTGCGCAAGCCGCCGCCTTCGACGGTGACGAAGCTGGGGCAAAAGCCGTTGACGCAGGAATAATCCTTATTGCATGACGATTGGTCGATGGCGCGCTTGCGGCCGAACTCGGTCTCGATCGGGATCACGCTCAGGCAGTTCGATTTGACCGAGCAATCGCCGCAGCCTTCGCATACTGCTTCGTTGATGAACACGCGCTTGGCCGGATCGGGATACTGGCCGCGCTTGCGGCGGCGGCGCTTTTCGGCGGCGCAGGTCTGGTCGTAGATCAGCACCGACACTCCGGGCCATTCGCGCAAATCGCGCTGCACTTGGTCCAACTCGGAACGGTGATGCAACGTCGTGCCATGCGCCCAGGGCGTGCCCGAGAGATATTTATGCGGATCGTCGGTCACCAGCGCGATGCGCTGCACGCCTTCGGCCGCGACCTGCTGGGAGATGATCCATGGCTTGAGATCGCCGTCGTGATGCTGGCCGCCGGTCATGGCGACGGCATCGTTGAATAGGATCTTGTAGGTGATGTTGACGGTCTTGGCGGCGACCGCCTGGCGCAGCGCCAGAAAGCCGGAATGGAAATAGGTGCCGTCGCCCAGATTCTGGAACATATGCGGCATGTTGGTGAACGGCGCCATGCCGACCCAGGTCGCGCCTTCGCCGCCCATATGGGTGAAGGTCGTGGTCTGCCGATCCATGAACAGCGCCAGAGTGTGGCAGCCGATGCCGGCCATCGCCATCGAGCCTTCCGGCACCTTGGTCGAGGTGTTGTGCGGACAGCCGGAGCAGAAATAGGGGATGCGCGCCAGGCCGCCGGAATTGCGCGCCGGCTTGCCGGTCTTGCGCTGCATGACGGCAAGGCGCTGGCGCACCCGCTCAGGCAATTTGTCCAGGCCCAACCGTTCGACCAGCACTTGGGCGATGCGCACGGGCGTCAGCTCGGCATTGGACTGCAGCAGGACCTGGCCGTGCTCGTCCGTCTTGCCGACCAGCAGCGGCCGGCGGCTGGCGTCGAGGTTAAACAGCTGTTCCTTGATCTGATATTCCATCAAGGAGCGCTTTTCCTCGATGACGATGACTTCGCGTTTGCCTTCGACGAAGCGGGCGACGCCTTGCGGCTCGATCGGCCACACCATGCCGACTTTATAGACGGCGATGCCGAGTTGTTCGGCCAGCGCATCGTCGATGCCGAGTTCGTCCAATGCCTGGCGCACGTCGAGATAGGATTTGCCGGTGGTAATGATGCCGAACGGAGCATCGGGCCTGCCCAACACCACGCGATCGAGATTGTTGGCGCGCCAATAGGCTTGGGCCGCGGCGTATTTGCTGTAGAGCAGCCGCCTTTCCTGGTCGAGATAGTCGTCGGGCCAGCGGATCGACAACCCGCCCGCCGGCATTTCGAAATCGGTCGGCAGCTTGATCTCGACCCTATGCGGATCGACATAGACCGAGGACGAGGTATCGACCGTCTCGGCCAGCACCTTGAACGACACCCAGCAACCCGAGTAGC
>JBBSNV010000241.1:0-4349 GCA_038260375.1 Reyranellales bacterium | reverse complement strand
GATCGCCAGCAGCGCCAGCGCGCCGGGACGCCCGGTGCGGGCTATGATCAGCCAGAGCGGCCAGATCCACAGCACCAGCCCAAGCAGGCCGATGCCGTGCCAGATCGAAAATCCGTCCATGCTGCCCCCAAAATACCGACGCCGATAGCGACAAGCCGCTGGCGCGCTCGACTTCAGCCTAGGCGCGGGACGAGTCGCTGGCAAACCCACCCGGCGGTCGCTGACTGCGCGCCTTGCTGCATTTGCCGTCGCGGCGCCTTACACTTGCCACAGCGATAGACTGAGCGATCGGGCCGGTTGCCGGCCCCGGACTGTTGCGGGGCGGACGATGACGGGCGCGGTGTACCGGCTTCTTCACGGCGAGGAGCGGATTTTCGAACTGGACGAATTGCTGGCCCTGGATTTGCAGGGCTGGGGATCGAACCATCCGGTGTTCGAGCGCATGATCGATCAATTGAAGCCGCGCTTGATCGTCGAAGTCGACAGCTGGAAGGGCGCCTCGGCCATCCATATGGCACAGCTGATGAAGCAGAAAGGATTGAGCGGCGAAATCGTCTGCATCGACACTTTCTTGGGCTCGCCGGAGCATTGGACCAACCCCGAGTTCCGGCCCGGCTTGCGGCTGAAGCATGGCCAGCCGCGGCTATACGACCAATTCATCAGCAACATCGTGCATAGCGGGATGCAGGACATCATCACGCCGTTTGCGATCTCCTCGACCGCCGCAGCGGTCGTGCTGGCGCGCGCCAATGTCAGGCCCGAACTCATCTATATCGACGCCAGCCACGAATACGAGGACGTCAAGCGCGACCTCGAACTCTATTGGCAGCTGCTGGCACCCGGCGGCGTGATGCTAGGCGACGATTTCCTGCCGATGTGGTATGGCGTGATTCGCGCCGCCAGCGAATTCGCCAAGACGTATGGCTTGGACCTGAAAATCTCGGACGAAAAGTGGCCCGTGCAGAAACCCGCCTAGCGCGCCGGCAAGCAGACCGACGCCGGCGCTTGCTCAGTCGCAGTAACTAAAGGGCCGTAGCAATCTATGCGTATCCTGGTCGCCTTCGCGCATTACTACTAAATACGACGGCATCGGCTACCACAGTTCGCGCGGCAACGACCCCGCGCCGCGCTGCATCATCTTGTATTCGGCGAACAAGCCGCCCAACACCGGTTACCGATCGCCCGGCCAGCCGGTGACGATCGCCGCACGCTAATAAGCCTCAGTTCGCCTTGATCCAATTCACGATGCTGCCGACCACCTGATCTTCCAGGCCGAGATAGCCGTGGCGCGATAGCGCATCGCACGGCTCGCTGGTCGGCGGCAGCCCGCCGCTGACCGTGATCAATTCTTTCTTGGGTGCGTGATTCACTTTATCGATCAACGGCTGCAAATTGGTGAAGGGCGAAGTGCGGCAGCCATCTTCCTTGTTGTGCACGAACAAAGTGGGGATGGCGATGGCCGACAGATCGACCCAGGTATAGATCGGCGGCGCGTTGGTCGAAGGCGGCGGCACGAAGGTCGAGGTCATGATTAGGCCGTGCGGTCCGGCAGCCCCGGTCAGGCGCGAGGCGACGTTGGCTGCGGAAATGGTGCCGGTGCTGGTGCCGATCAGCCAGATCGGCTTGTTGTTCTTCTGGCGGATCCAGGCGATCACGGCGGCGATATCCTGGGCATATTCCGGCGTGCTGCGCGTCTTGGCGGTCAGCCCATCCTTGTGATCGGACGGCATGCCGACCGAGACGACGAGAAATCCGGCGGCGGCATATTTGGCGCGGGTGCGCAGCAGAAAATTGTCGCCTTGGGTGCCGATGATGCCGTCGCCGCCGGGAAAGATGATGACGTCGGCGCCGGGCGCACCTGGCGGTCCCAGCGCGTAAACGGAAATGGTTATGCCCGGCCGCGAGGGAATCTGCACGAGTTTCTCGCCGGGCAGCGGGGCGGTCTTGGCCAGTGCCGGCGAGGCCAACGCCGAGAGGGCCATCAACATGAGGCCCAGAATTGCCATCGTGATGCGACGCATCTGCTCCTCCAATCGCTGGCGCCTGGCGCCGCATTGGCCGGTCGTTCGACCGACATCCCCCCGGATGACGAGCCTGCAGGGCAAGCATGGAGTGGATTTGCAACGTGGGCAAGGTATAGCCGCACCTATTGGCGCAATACGCGCCAACCATGGGCCCGTGCGGGCTTAGGCTTGCAAAAGACCTACCGAAAGTGACGAAATTTTATGTCACCCGCCTTGGAAGGAGCGACTGGATGTCGGATAAAAGGCCCGTGTTGTCGTGGATCGTCAGGCGGCGGCGGCGGCTATAGCCTTGCTGCTTCCGCCTACGGCCGGTCGCGCGCAGCAGACGGTTGCCCATTCCGAAGCCTGCCTGCGCTGGAGCTATGTCGATGGCCTCTACGGCAGCACTAACAACTGCGACAAGCCGGTTACAATCACGTTTGCGCTGCTGAGCGACGGACGCAAAATCGAACGCAGTGTGGCGCCGAACGGGCGCTTCAACTCTGGCGCAGCCAAGGCGGAGATCGAAGGCGGCTGGATTTTCACGGCCTGTCCGGTTGGCTATGCGCCAAACGTGCCGTTTTCGATCCGAATCAAGGATCCGATCTTGCAGAGCCTTTACAACTGCGTGCGGCGGCCCGGCGCCTGATCTGCTGGGTCGATTGCGCGGCCAATACGGCCAGCCAATCAGCAGCGAAAAAATCTACGCCGTGCTGAGCGTGCTCACCTGGTTGAGCGGCCACGACGAGATCACCCTGCGCTGGCTCGATTCGGGCGGCGGCACCGGGCTGTGCGGCCTGATGCAGAAGCAGGCTTTCGGAGGCTGAAATGGAACGGCCGCCGTCCGACAAGTGATCGAGAATTAAGCCGCCAGCGGTTTGCCGGTAAAGGCCTTGGGCTGATAGCCGGCGATGCGCAGGAAGTTGGCCAGTATGTCGTGGCCGTGCTGCGAGGCGATGCTCTCGGGATGGAACTGCACCCCGTGCATCGGCAATTCCTTGTGGGCGAGCCCCATGATCACGCCGTCGTCGCTCTCCGCCGTGACACGCAAGGATTTGGGCAAGGTGGCGCGCTCGACGGTGAGCGAGTGATATCGTGTCACCGCGATGGGCGAGGGCACGCCTTCGAACACGCCGCTGCCATCATGCTTCACGCTCGAGACCTTGCCGTGCATCGGCTGGGGCGCGCGCACCACCTTGCCGCCCATGGCTTGGCCCAATGCTTGCTCGCCCAGGCAGACGCCGAACAACGGCGTGCGCGCTTGGGCTGCCGCATTGATCAGGCCGAGACAAATGCCGGCGCGATCGGGATCGCACGGGCCAGGCGACAGCACAATGGCTTGCGGCCGCATCGCCATGGCTTCCTGCACCGTCAGCGCATCGTTGCGCCTGACCTCGGCCACCACGCCCAGATCGCCCAGGAAGTGGTAGAGGTTGAAGGTGAAGCTGTCGTAGTTGTCGATCAGGAGAAGCATATCGAACCGATATCAAGATGAGGCGCGAAGGCAAACTATCGCACGGCCCCAGCGATGGCAAACGCACCGCAATGACGGTTGCCTAGTACCGACGTCGCCGCACAGATTTGTTGCGGAACTGAAATCCCGCGCTCCCGTTGTAAAAAGTGCGTATTCGGTATATATAGCGGTGCGATGCAACAGTTAGCGGCAGTCATAGAAGAGCAGTTTGCGGCAGCGATCGCCGGCGCCGAAGGGCCCGGCGTCGAGCTATTTGCCGCGCTCGATTCGTTGCCAGCGCCGATCTACGTGACTGACGCCGCGGGAACGGTGATCCATTTTACGCCAGCCTGCATCGACTTCGCCGGCCGCAAGCCGGTGCTCGGGCAGGACCGTTGGTGCGTCACCTGGAAGCTGTACACCGACGACGGTCAGGCCCTGCCGCACGAGCACTGCCCGATGGCCGAAGCGATCAAACTGAAACAGCCGATCCACGGCGCCACCGCGATCGCGGCCCGGCCCGACGGCACGCGTGTGCGCTTCATGCCGTTTCCGGTGCCGTTGCTCGGCAAGGACGGTGTGCTGAACGGCGCGGTCAATATGTTGATCGATATCACCGACGGCCGCCAAGCCAACGCCTTGCGCTCCCAGGCCGAACGCTGCCGACGCCTGGCGCTCGATGTCGCCAGTGAAACCATCGCCTATGCGCTGCGCGAGTTGGCCGGCGAATACGACTTCAAAGCCAATAAACTCGACCGGCTGATTTAGCGGCCTACGACCATCACGGTCGGTGCGCTACGAGCTTGCCGTTGACGATGTAGCCCTGGAAGATGCGAGCCATTTTGCCTCGCAGTGGTCGGCCTCATGTCCTCGACAGTCTCCCCGCAAGCCCT
>JBBSNV010000240.1:0-4354 GCA_038260375.1 Reyranellales bacterium | reverse complement strand
TGAACATTTCGTTGGCCAGCGCAACTTGGCTGGGATGGATCGCCCATTTGCCTTCGCAACCCAGCACCGCCGCGCGACGCGCCTGCGCCCTGAAACCATCGGCGTCGGAGAAATCGCCGAACGGGCCATCGACCGCGCGCAAGCCATAAGCGCGGGCTGCTACCACCATGCGCGAGATCGCGTAGTGCCAGGGATCGGCCCAGAAGAACTCGCGCTTGCCCTCGGCGTCCTTGTCGGTCAGCACGCCGTAATCGGGATGCGGCCCGCCGATATTCACGGTCTTGGCCTTGATCGAGGCGGCGTAATCGGCCACCCCGAAATGCAGCGACTCGTTGCGCTTGGAGGCGCCGGCGATTTCGTTGATGTTGGCCATGCCCAAAGCGGTCTCGATGATCATCTCGATGCCGATGCGCTTCTTTGCATTGGTCGCCTGTTCGATCTGGGTAATCAGCGCATCGACCATATAGACGTCGGCCGCAGTGCCGACCTTGGGAATCATGATCAGGTCGAGCTTGCCTGGTGCTCCTTCCAGCACTTCGACCAGGTCGCGATACATATAAGGCGTGTCCAGCCCGTTGATGCGCATCGAGATGGTCTTGCCGCGCCAGTCGACGTCGTTGAGCGCGGCGATGATGTTCTTGCGCGCTTGGGGCTTGGCGTCCGGCGCCACCGCGTCCTCGAGATCGAGGAAGACGACATCGGCCGGGCCTTTAGCGGCTTTCTCGAACAACTCGACCCGGCTGCCCGGCACGGCCAATTCGGAGCGATTGATGCGGTTGGCAACGGGCTCGTGCAGGGTGAAGCTCATGAAATTGGTCTCCCGGGAAAGGCGCATGCTGCGCCGCGGAAAAGCCAGCTTTTGCGGCAATCTACCACGATTGTCAACGCCACTTGGCCGGCAGTGTCGGTTGCCGTCAGTTCTTTTTGCGCGCCAGCGGATGATGGTCCGCGACCAAAGCTTTCAGGCGCTCGTCCAGCACGTGAGTGTAGATCTGGGTGGTGGCGATATCGGCATGGCCCAGCATCATCTGCACCGAGCGCAGATCGGCACCGCCTTCCAGCAAATGGCTGGCGAAGGCATGGCGTAGCACATGCGGCGACACGCGCGACGGCGAGATGCCGGCCTGCACGGCGATATCTTTCAATAACTGAGCAAAGCGCTGGCGCGTGAGATGAGGCTCCTTGCCGCGCGAGGGAAACAGATAGCGCTGAGCCTTGCCCTGCAATTTCAGCTTGGCGCGCGCCGCCCGCCAAGTCGCCAACGCCTCGCGCGCAGGCTCACCCAGCGGCACCAGCCGTTCCTTGTCGCCCTTGCCGCGAACTTGCAGCACGGCCGGATCTCGCTCGACCGCCGCCAACGGCAAGGTCACCAACTCCGACACGCGCAAGCCGGTGGCGTAAAGCGTTTCCAGCAACGCGGTCATGCGCAGGCCCGACAGATTTTGGCTGGTGTGCGCCGCCGTCAGCAGCACATCGACCTCGTCGCGGCTTAGAATTTTGGGCAACGGGCGGCCCTGGCGCGGCGCGTCGAGTTCGGCCGATGGATCGTCGCTACGTAAGCCTTCGGCCAACAGGAAGCGGTAGAACTGGCGCAAGGTGGAAAGCCTACGCGCCGCGGTGCGCGGCGCCAGGCCCAAGCCCTTCTGCGCCGCCAGGAAGCCGCGCAACATAGCGGCATCGGCGGTCATCAAGCTGTTGCGCTTGCGCATCAGGTAAGCGCTCAGGACTTTGAGATCTTGTTGGTAAGCATCGTTGGTATTACGCGATGCGCCACGCTCTGCCTGCATCATTTCGAGGAACAGCTCGCCTTGACGCGGCAGCGGATCTTTATAGGCGCTGCGCCGGCCCGGTCGTGGAGAGCGGGATGGCGCGCCGGCCATCACATGCCGTAGGCCAGCGCCACTTCGACCGCGAAGCGGCGCGCAGCGTCTGCCATGCCCAGCATGCGCATGCGGGAGATGATGCCGTGTAAAGTGGCAGGCGACAGCAAAGTCAGCGGTTGCTCGCCCGCGGCGATGCAGATCAGAGATACTGCTTCAGCAATACGCCGCTGCTCGGCCGCCAAGGCCAAGCGGTCCAGCACGCCGGCCGGCGGGTTGGCGAAGCCAGTGACAATAGCAGGTGGATTGAGTTCGGCTGGATCGTAGCGCTCGCCCAATCCTTGCAGCATCGCCGCCACCACGGCCTGGCGTTGCGCCGAGTGCGCGCTGCCACGTCGCGCATCGAGCTCGCGCCATTTGTTGAGATGTCCCGGTTCCCAGGGAATCGAATTGCTGTTGTCGGCCAGTTGCATCACCACCCACAACCGGTCGGATTGTGCCACGTATTGCGGATCGATCGTGGCACCGCCGACGATAGTGTAGAACCACTCCACCGCACGCGCCTGATCGTTGAGCGCCAGCGCCGCGCGCGCGGCTTCCGCTCCGACCGGCGCGGTCTTCTGCTCGTGATAGAAGCGCACCATTTGCGGCCCCAGCACCCGGCTCATCGTCGCGAACAGCCCGGCGCTCTGGGCCGAGCGGAATGCGGCGGCGATGGCGGCGACCTTTTGCGCCAATTCCTGCGCCTGCACCACGTTGCGCACGTTGACGGCGCGCTGTTTCATCGCCGCCGGCAGGCCGGGCGCATTGGCCGCTTCCTGATAAAGCTTGAGAAGTTGTTCGGGGTCGATCACGCCCAGCTGCTCGCCGCGTTCCGCCGCTTCCAGGCGAATGGCGATCGGCAGATTGGTGTTGCCGGCCATCTGGCGCAGCACCGGCGGCGGCGCCTTGGCCACGCTGCCGGCCGCCACCGGCCGCTTGATGGCATTGAGTAGCGCGGTATTCAGGGCATCGCTGCTTATATTGTCGGGCAGCTTGCCCGTGCGCGTGCCCAACGCATATTCGATCAGCGCGAAAAATCCCGGGTTCTTCAACCCTTTTTCGCGCAACAAATCGACATCAAGCATGGCCTGCGGATTGTTGCCGGCCGCGATCAGGCAAATGATCTGCAGCTTGCGCCAGAAGGGATCGGCCGAGCTGCGCGAGAAATTGGCGGCAGCCTCGCAGGCGTTGGTCATGTCGCCGGCCAGCACCTGGCTTTCGGCATCGATACGCCTGGCCGACTCGTCGGTTTGCGGTCCCAAGCTGCGCACCATGGTGCCGACCGATTCCGATTCGCCCATCGCCGCCAGGCGGCCGACCCGGGCGGAAAAGAATTCGTTGCCGGCATCGGCGCCGATCGGCGCCGTCGCCATATTGCCAAGTAGCCGGAACTGCAGATCGCGCAACGTGCGCGAATACGGCGCAGCGGGCAGCGCGCGGATCAGGCTGATCGCCGTCGCCCGATCGGTGCCGCGCCACATATCGGCCGGCAACCTGGCGGCCGCGTTGTCGAGAATGCCGATCGACGCGCCATCGACCTTGTCGAGATTGCCGCGCTGCACGGCGCCACCATAGAAATCCTGCAGCGATTTGTCGGAGCGGCGGTTGTCTTCACCGCCGGTGACGCCGGGTGGCGGGGCCAAGGTGCGCGGCTGACCGTAGGGCTGTTGCCCGTAAGGTTGCTGGCCATAGGGTTGCGGCGATATCGGTTGGGGCTGGGCCATCGCCGTGCCCGCAAGCAAAACCAAGCCCAGGCTCGCAAGCAGCAGGTCAGCGCGGCAGACGGTCATTGGGCAACACGATTTCTTTGGTCTGGGTGGGGGCAGGAATGTCGAGCGTGCCGAGCAACACGGCGCCGCCGACAATAACCAGCAGTACCAGGGCGAATAAAATCAGTATGAATCTTCTCATGAGCGAGCGCTGTCCATCCCCTGCTTCTGGCGGCTAACCGCACGACCAAACCCCATCGGCAACCGGGGGACGAGCAGCCCGGTATCAAGCTGAAATGCCCTGTTCTTGTGCTAGCGGCCAACTGCGGCAATATTACGACGCCACAGCCGCTTAACGCTATCTTAGCGGCACTGCCCGACCCTGACAACGCAACCGTCCGAGCCGAATGTGACCGCGCCCAAGCTAGCCACTTCTTTACCGCTCATGCCGCCCAGCACCATCGTGCTGGTCGGATTGATGGGTGCTGGCAAAAGCGCCATCGGCAAACGCCTGGCGCAGCGCTTGGGCTTGCCGTTCGTCGATGCCGATCACGAGATCGAGCAGGCGGCGGGCTGCAGCATCGAGGAATTCTTCGCCCGCCACGGCGAAGCCGCGTTTCGCGAAGGCGAACGCCGCGTCATGACGCGCCTGCTCGATCAGCCGCGCCAGGTGCTGGCGACCGGCGGCGGCGCATTTATGGATGCCGGCACGCGCGCTTTAGTGCAGGCCACGGCGATTTCGGTGTGGTTGCGCGCGGAGCTCGGCGTGCTGCTCGAGCGCGT
>JBBSNV010000239.1:0-4364 GCA_038260375.1 Reyranellales bacterium | reverse complement strand
GAAGGTCAAGTTCTGGCAAATCGTGCCGAAGGAAATGATCGACCGGCTGGAAAATCCCGTAACCCTCGGCCACGTCAAGACGGCTTAGATCATGCGTTTGCAAGTCTCGCGCCAGAATAAAATCGCGGTGGTGCGGTTCGACAATCCGCCGCGCGGTTATATGGACCAGCATACGGTTTCCGAACTCGACGCGCTGACCGAAGAGCTGGCGGCCGACGACGCAGTGCGCGCCGTGGTGTTCACCGGCGCTGCCGATGGCGTGTTCGTGCAGCACTATGACGTCGCGGAGCTGGAAGGCCTGTCGCGCAGCTTGCGGGAAAAGAAGCGAAGCTTTTCCGAGCAGCGTCTGGCGCCGGAGCGCGCGCTGGACCGGGTGTTCGGCCGGCTCGAGACCATGGACAAGCCGGCGATCGCGGCGATCAACGGCAATGCCATGGGTGGCGGTTTCGAATTCGCCCTATCGTGCGATCTGCGCCTGGCCGAGCGCGGGCCGTATGCCATCGGCCTGCCGGAAATCAATATCGGCATCCTGCCGGGCGGTGGCGGCACGCAAAAACTGGCGCGGCTGGTGGGCCAGGCGCGTGCACTCGAGTTGGTGCTGCGCGGCCGCACCGTCGATGCCGACGAGGCGGCCAGGCTCGGCATGGTGCATGAGGCGGTCGATAAGCCGGTGTTGGACCGGGCGATGGTGCTGGCCCAAGAACTCGCCGGCAAACCGCCCTTGGCGATCAAGCACATCAAGCGGCTGATCCGTTTCGCGCATGAGGGAGCACTGGCCGACAATCTGGCCTTGGAGCGCACTTTATTTCTCGACCTGATGGTGAGCGACGACGGCGCCCAACGCATGGCCGAGTTCGTCGCCGGCACGCGCGACATCAAGACCCGCTAGCGCTTCAGCTCCATCTGTTCGAGCTGTTTGCTGGCCTGCAGCGCCAGATCGCTTTCCTTCGGCACCAAGCGCAGCACTTTGACGAAATCCTCGCGCGCGCCCTTATCGCCGCGCATTTTGCGTTGGATGCCGCGCTCCAAATAGGCCTCGGGATAGTCGGCCGACAGTTTGATCGCCTGGTCGATATCGCTGGCCGCTTGGGCGGTCTTGGCCTGCAGGCGGTAAGCGGTGGCGCGCAAAGTGAACGCTTCGTATTTGCGCGGCTGCAAGGACAGCGCGCGGGTGAGGTCGGCAATGGCATCGTCGATGCGGCCGATGCCGGCCAAGGTCACCGAGCGGTCGATCAAGTATTCGGCATTGCCCGGCGCCAAGGTGATGGCGTAACCCTGCGCGCGCAGCGCCTGATCGATCAGGCTGGCGCGCAGCCAAGCCGAGCCGGCTTGGGCATAGAGCGCGGCGCGCAGATCGACCCGCACCGTCAATCCGTCATGCGCCAGATGTTCGAGCCGGTTGGCGGCCTCGACATAATCGCCGTTGTTGAACAACGCCACCGCCGCGCAGTGCTGGGCGGCCGCGGCGCCGCCTTTGTCGTACCAGGCATTGGCGGTGACGACGGCCTGGCGCGGATTGTTCTTGGCCAGTTGCATGCAGGCGGCGTATCGCTGCGCGTCGGGAGTCGGCGGATCGGCCTTGCGCGGCTGCGCCAAAGCGGGCGACGCCGAGGCCAGCGCGACCAGCAGGATGAAAATTCGCGGGCTCATTGCGCCAGGATGGGCGCAAGATCGAGGCGACCGCAAGGCAACGCGGCGCGACAAATCGCGGGAGCAAGAGTGAGCAAGATCTTCGTGCTGGGCCATGGTTATAGCGGCCAAGCGTTGACGCGACGCTTGCTCAAGCAGGGCTGGCAGGTCGCCGGCACGTCGCGCGAAGCGCGCGAGGACACATTCCGCGTCGCCGGGCCGGAAGATCTGGCGCCGGGATCGCCGGCCGCGGCGACATTACAGCAGGCGACGCATCTGCTGCATTCGATCCCGCCCGGGTCCGATGGCGATCCGGTGCTGGCGCCGGTCGCGGCTTTGCTGCAGCAAAAGCATGCGCTGCGCTGGATCGGCTATCTCTCGACCACCGGCGTCTATGGCGATCGGGATGGCGGCTGGGTCGATGAGAGCACGCCGACCACGCCCAACAATGCGCGCGGCGAGCGACGTGTCACGGCCGAACGACAATGGCTCGATCTCGGCCAACGCCACGGCATTGCCACACAAGTGTTCCGGCTGGCCGGCATCTATGGCCCCGGCCGCTCGAGCTTGGACGATGTGCGCGCTGGCACTGCGCGGCGGGTCGACAAGCCGGGCCACGATTTCTCGCGCATCCATGTCGAGGACATCGCCCAGGTGCTGGAAGCCTCGATCGCGCGGCCGCGTGACCGTGCCGATTCAAGGGGCGCGATCTACAATGTGTGCGACGATCTTCCCGCGCCCTCGGCCGATGTCGTGGCCTATGCCTGCAATTTGCTGGGGGTCGCGCCGCCGCCGTTGCTGCCGTTCGCGCAGATCGCGCCCAGCCTGTCGCCGATGGCGCGCGAATTCTGGTCGGCCAATCGCAAAGTGCGCAACACGCTTATCAAAGGCGAATTGAGCGTGAAGCTGCTCTATCCCGATTATCGCGCGGGCTTGGACGCGATCTTCAAGGCCGAGCGCTGAGGCACAATCTTTCGACAATGTTGGTCAGGCGCTCGATGTCGGAGGGTTGCGACAGGCGGTGATCGCCGTCCTTGACCAAGGTCAGGGTCGCGTCCGGCGCGGTGATGTGCTCGAGCACGCGCTGCGAGAGTTGCCACGGCACTTCGGGATCGGCGGTGCCATGCAGCAGGTGGATCGCACAAGGCAGATCGAGCGGCCGGTCCAACACCAGATGCCGAGCGCCCTCCTCGATCAGCTGCAAGGTCAAGATGTCGGGCTCGGGCGAATAGCGGCTGGGCCGCAGCAAGCGGCCGTCGCGCTTCAAGGTCGCCTGGTCGGCGGCTGACAATTCGGGCCAGATCAGCTCCTGGGTGAAATCGGGCGCCGCGGCGATCCCGACCAGCCCAACCAGCCGATCACGCAAATGCCGCACCAGATTGAGCATGATCCAGCCGCCCATGCTGGAGCCGACCAGCACCAATCTGCCGGTTGGGATAATGGCATCGATCACGGCGCGCGCATCGTCGATCCAGCGACCGATCGTGGCGTCCTCGAAATCGCCGCTCGATCCGCCATGGGCGAAATAATCGAAGCGCAAGAAAGCAAAACCGCTGCGCGCTGCCCATATATCCAGCGCTATCGCCTTGGTGCCGGTCATGTCGGAGCGAAAGCCGCCCAGGAACACCACGGTGGGCTTATGACCGGGGCGCGACACATACGCCACGTGATGGCCGCCGGGCCGCGCCAGCTGTGAAAAATCCTGTGCAGAATCAGTCATTTGAGGTAGTGAAACGCATTGCAATGGACCGGTTGAAATGGCCGATATCGTCGCCGCAAAACCTAGCACGGCCGAAACGGGCAACGCAGCCCGGATTCCCGTTGTGCTGCAACTCGTTAGCCGGCTGGACAACAGCCTGGCGGCGCGCGTTGCTATCGACACCGCCATTGCGGTGAAGAACGGCGGCGGCCGGGCGCTGGTGGCATCGGGCGGCGGGCCTCACACCCACGAATTGCAGCGCGATGGCATCCGCCACATCGCCTTTCCCGTCGCCAACGACGCCGATTTCGAAAAATGGTCGGCGGTGCGCCGCTTGCGCAAACTGCTGCGCGTCGAAAACGTCAGCATCGTGCATACCCGCACCCTGCCCGCCACCATTGCCGCGCGCCGCGCCGCCTTGGGCCGCCCCATCCGCGTGGTCAGTTCGTTCTTCGAGCCGGTCGAGCCGTTGTCGTATTTCAAGCGCCGCAAGCTCAAGCAATTGACGCGCGCCGATCGCGTGGTGTCGCCCTCTTCCATCACCACCGCCTATCTGCGCACCGAGTTCAAGCTCGACCCGTCGCGCATTGCCCAGGTGCCGCCGGGTGTCAACGTCAACCGCTTCGGTCCCGCGGCGGTGCGCGCCGAGCGCATCATCAAGCTGGCGCAGCAATGGCGCGTGCCCGACGACCGGCGCATCGTGCTGGTGCCGACACCGCTCGAGATCAATCGCGGCCATAAGGTGGTGATCGAAGCGATGAGCAAGATCGACCACAACGATATCTATTGCCTGATCGTCGGCGCGCGGCCGGAGACCCAGGCGCGGCGCGAGGAATTGGAAAAGCTGATCGCCAAGAAGAATCTGGGCGGCTTCGTCTATATCGTCGATCACTGCACCGACATGGCGGCGGCCTATATGCTGGCCGATGCGGTGGTGGTGGCCGATCGCGTGCCGCGCGCCTTCAGCCGCGTCGTGGTCGAGGCCCAGGCAATGGGTCGCCCGGTGATCGCGTCTTCGGCCGGCGGCATTGCCGAG
>JBBSNV010000238.1:0-4372 GCA_038260375.1 Reyranellales bacterium | reverse complement strand
TCTTCGCTGGCGCGCACCGCGTTGCCGCCGCGGCCGGAACCGTCGTTCCACACCGTGGGATTGAACAGGAAGCTAGGCGGCAGCGCGGGATTGACGCGACTGGCATCGGGCGCCACGACGATGAAGCCTTCGCTATCGGCTTTGGCGATCCATTTGTAGATGCTGAGCGCCTGCTCGCCGCGCCCGCCCGCGCCGTGCAGCACGAACACCACCGGCACTGCCAGGCGATGGGTCGCGGTTGCCGGCAAATGGATGGCGTAGCTGCGCTCGACGCCGCCGACGGTGATTTTCTTGAGTTCCAGCGCAGCAGCGGGCGCTGTCAGTGCGCACAACACTCCCAGCGCAGCCAGCAGCCGCGCGATTGCGTGTTGTGCGTTTGATCTTGCGCCGACTGGCATGGCTGCTCCCCGTCAAGCAGAGCCAGTCTAGCGCCTATTTCGGCTGTCGCGAACGTCGCATGCCTAATCCAAACAGATAGGGTCGCCTGGCCGGAATCAGGCGCCGAAATGCGCGCGCATCACCATGGCCGCTTCGTCGTTGGCTTTAAGCCCCTGCTGCAGAAAGCGAGTCATCGAGAAGAAGCCGTGAATCGTGCCGGGGTGGTTGGTGTAGGTCACCTTGACGCCGGCATCGATCATCTTGTCGGCATAGGCGCGGCCCTCGTCGCGCAGCGGATCGTAGCCTGCGGTCAAAACGAATGCAGTCGGCAGGCCGGCGAAATCTTTTGCCAGCAAAGGCGACACGCGCAGATCGCTAAGATCGACGCCTTTCGGTGTGTAGAAATCGAAGAACCATTTCATCATCTTGCCGGTTAGGAAATATCCCTCGGCGAAGTCTTTGCGCGACTGGCTGGCGTTGACGCTGTCGGTGGCGGGATAGATCAACATCTGGAATGCCGGCATGGCGCCGCCGCTGACTTTCTGTTGCTGGCACACCACGGCGGCGAGATTGCCGCCGGCTGAATCGCCGCCTACCGCCAACTTGGCGACGTCGGTATCGAAGGCCTTGGCGTTGGCGGCGATGTGGCGGAACGCAGCCAGCGCATCTTCCACCGGCGCCGGATAGGCGTGTTCGGGCGCCAGGCGATAATCGATGGCGATGACCTGGCACTGACTCTTGTTTGCCAAGCGTCGGCAGGTCGAATCGTGGGTCTCGATGTTGCCGATCACGAAGCCGCCGCCGTGATAGTAAATCAGGGTCGGCAGCATTGTGGTGGTGGACCCGAGCGGCCAGTAGCGGCGATAGCGTAATTGCCCACCGGTGGTGGGAATGGCGCCGTCGATCACCCGGGCCACGTCGGGCGGATCGGCCTCGGCCCGTTCCGACAAGGTGTCGGCCTGAATCCGCCCATCCTTGGCCCGCATCGTGTCGATGGCCGGCCGGTCAGACTTTTTCATCAGCTCCAGAACCATCGCCGCTTCCTGATCCAATGGCATATCCCCTCCTAAACCCGTATTCTGGCTCGCTTTTTAACGTTTGGCGTTGCGTTGACCGCCGCCGGGCCGCTCGCCATACTGCAAGGCAGTAGAAAGAAAGATCAAGCGGATGGCGGAGTTTCCTAACAAAATGCTCAGCGATTGGCAGGCTCTCGCCGCCAAAGAGCTCGGCAACACGGCGTTGAAGGCGCTCGACTGGACCACGCCGGAAGGCATCGTGGTCAAGCCGATTTATACGGCGGCGGATCTCGAGCAGCTTGAAACCCTGGGTGGTATCCCCGGCTTCGCGCCCTATCTGCGCGGGCCCAAGGCCACGATGTACACCAACCGGCCGTGGACCGTGCGCCAATACGCGGGCTTCTCGACCGCCGAGGAATCCAACGCTTTCTATCGCAAGAATCTCGCTGCCGGCCAGCAGGGTGTTTCGGTCGCGTTCGATCTGGCCACCCATCGCGGCTACGACTCCGATCACCCACGCGTGGTGGGCGATGTCGGCAAGGCCGGTGTGGCGATCGATTCGGTCGAGGACATGAAGGTGCTGTTCGACGGCATTCCGCTCGAGAAGATGAGCGTGTCGATGACCATGAACGGCGCCGTGCTGCCGGTGCTGGCGGGTTATATTGTAGCGGGGGAAGAGCAGGGCGTGAAGCAAAACCAGCTCTCCGGCACGATCCAGAACGACATCCTCAAAGAATTCATGGTGCGCAACACTTATATATATCCGCCGACGCCCTCGATGCGCATCGTGGCCGACATCATCGAATACACCTCCAAGAACATGCCCAAGTTCAACTCGATCTCGATTTCCGGCTATCACATGCAGGAAGCGGGCGCGACCTTGGTGCAGGAGTTGGCCTTCACTCTGGCCGATGGGCTGGAATACGTGCGCGTTGCCATGGCCAAGGGCCTGAAGATCGACGAGTTCGCCAACCGCCTGAGCTTCTTCTTTTGCATCGGCATGAATTTCTTCATGGAAGTGGCCAAGCTTCGTGCCGCGCGTTTCCTGTGGGCCGAATTGATTTCCAAATTCAATCCGCAGAACCCCAATAGCTTGGCGTTGCGCACGCATTGCCAGACCTCGGGCGTGTCGCTGACCGAACGCGATCCCTACAACAACGTGGTGCGCACTGCTTACGAGGCGATGGCTGCGGTGCTGGGTGGCACGCAATCGCTGCACACCAATTCGTTCGACGAGGCGATCGCACTGCCGACGCCAACCTCGGCGCGTCTCGCGCGCAACACCCAGCTGATCCTGCAGCACGAGACCGGCGTCACGAAGGTCGTCGATCCGCTGGCCGGCAGCTATTACGTCGAGAGCCTGACTGCCAGCCTGGTCGCCGAAGCGCGCAAGCTGATCGAAGAGGTCGAGAGCATGGGCGGCATGACCAAGGCGGTCGAAGCCGGCATGCCTAAGCTGCGCATCGAGGAAGCCTCGGCCCGGCGCCAGGGCGCGGTCGATCGCGGCGAAGAGGTGATCGTCGGCGTCAACAAATACCAGCTCGACAAGGAAGCGGCGCTCGACATTCTCGATATTGACAATGCCCAGGTGCGTGACGCGCAAGTGGCGCGCCTGAAAGCCATCAAGGCCAAGCGCGACGAAGCCAAGGTCACGGCGGCGTTGGACGCGCTGAGCGCGGCGGCGAAAGACGGCACCGGCAATCTGTTGGCGCTGGCGATCGAGGCCACGCGCGCTCGCGCCACGGTGGGCGAGATTTCCGACGCGCTGGAAAAAGTATTCTCGCGCCATCAAGCCACCATCCGCTCGATCTCGGGCGTCTATAGCCAAGGCTTCGAGGGCGACGAAGGCTTCCGCCGCGTGCAGAACGAGGTCGCGGCCTTTGCCGAAAGCGAAGGCCGCCGGCCGCGCATGCTGGTGGTCAAGATGGGCCAGGACGGCCATGACCGCGGCGCCAAGGTGATCGCGACGGCGTTTGCCGATATCGGTTTCGACGTCGATGTCGGTTCCTTGTTCCAGACGCCCGAGGAAGCCGCGCGCCAGGCGATCGAAAACGACGTGCATGTCGTGGGCGTGTCTTCGCAAGCGGCCGGCCACAAGACCCTGGTGCCGGAATTGATCGGTCATCTGCGCAAGATGGGTGGCGGCGATATTCTGGTGGTGTGCGGCGGGGTGATCCCGGCGCAAGATTACGATTTCCTGCGCAAAGCAGGCGTGTCGGCGATTTACGGTCCGGGCACCAATATCCCGGCCGCTGCCACGGAAATTATTTCTTTGGTTCGGCGCAACCGCGCCGCCGCCTGATTTTTTTGATCGCTCTGGTCCGCTTGGGGGAGGGGACCGCATATGGATAATCGCCGCGCGTTGACCAGCCGCCTGTTATGGGGTGGCGTCCTGATCGTCAGCGCCGCCTGGATGGCGGCATTCTATTTTTACGTCGAAAACGCGATCGGTTGGGAGAATGCCGTCGGCTCTTTGTTGCCGCATGAAGTGGCGACCTTGGTGCTGGCGCTGGTCGTGCCGCCGTTGTTGTTGATCACCTTGATCGCGGCGTTCCGCGGCCAGATGGCGGTGCATGTCAAAGAGGAGATGATCGACCGGCTGCCCTTGGCGCTGGACGATGCCGGCGAGCGCAGCACCACGGCGCTCAGCAATGTGTTGGCCGATTTCGACCGTCGCGCCACCGAGATGCGTCACGATCTGGCCGAATCGGGCAGCCGCTTGAAAGAGTTGGTGCAAAGCTTGTCGCGTCAATCGATCGAGCTCGACAAATTCGGCGATCTGACCGACCGGCTGGCGCGCGAGCGCTTGGGCTTCGATGCGGTGGCCACGCCGCGCCTGGCCGAGCTGGGCGACTTGGAACGCAAAACCGATCAGTTGCGCCTGTTGGTCGAGCAAGCCGTCAATGTCAGCCGCATGACCATTGCCGGTTTGGGCGAAGCGTCGCAGGGCATGTCCGGCGCGCTCAACGAGGTGATCG
>JBBSNV010000237.1:0-4376 GCA_038260375.1 Reyranellales bacterium | reverse complement strand
TTAACGGTGAAGCCCTCCGCCTCCAAGGTCATCGACACCGAAGTCAGGATGTTGCGGTCGTCGTCGACCAAGGCAATTGTTTTGCGCAAGTTTCCTCCCAAGGGAAATCAGTGGCGATACGCCAGCGGCGTCAGTTTGCGCCTTGTTGTGACCATATCATGGCAATGGTGCAAGCCGCATGCGGCTTGGGGCCAGAACGGCCCGCCAGAGGGCGCAGACTGCATGGTCCGGCGACATAGTCCGACCGGGCGGCTTTGTGGCCTTGTCGCGGGGCTTCCAATATCGATAATCGCCGATCTACCTGGTCTGGCCGGGCTTGTTGCAACGCTGTCTTGGGGTAGGTGATTTCATGAGCGAGCAAAGGCCCGATCAGATGGCGCGCCGGCTTCTGCGCCGGGCCGACCGCGCCAGCCTCGGCGTGTCCTTTGCCGAAGGCAACGAACGGCGGCCTTACGTGTCTTTGGTGCTCGTGGCGGTCGATCACGATTTGGCGCCGATTTTGTTCATTTCGACCATGGCCGAGCACACCAAAGCCATCGCCGGCGACAATCGCGTCTCGCTGCTGATCGACGGCACAGCCGGTCTGGATCAGCCGTTGACCGGGGCACGCCTGTCCGTGCTGGGCCGGATCGAAAAGTCAGACGAACCACGGCTGCGCGCGCGTGATCGGGCGCGCCATCCGGATGCCGAACGCTATGCCGATTTCAAGGACTTCGCCTTCTATCGCGTGGCGATCGAGCGTGGCCATCTGGTGGGCGGCTTCGGCATGATCCACTGGCTCGATAAGGCTGCCCTGACCGAACCCGAGGCGCTGGGCGAAACACTGGCCCAATCCGAAGCGGGCATCGTCGAGCACATGAACGACGATCACTCAGACGCAGTCGAGCTTTACGCCAGCCTGCTGCTCAAGCTGCCGGGCCAGGGCTGGCGCATGACCGGCGTGGACCGCACTGGGATCGATCTGCTTCTGGGTGGTTCGCGCGCCCGGCTGGATTTCGACGAGCCGGTGGCCGATGCCCAGGGCGCCCGCATGGCGCTTATTTCGCTTGTCAAACGGGCGCGCGAAACAAGTTGAAACCGCCCTGATTTTGGCGCGTTTTAAGACAGAGTGCCGGCCCGCCGCTTCGCCCCCAGGGACGCCCCATGGACGCCCCAGGGACGCCCGGGAATGCCCCCATGGAGACCCCCATGGAGGCCCAGGGACACCTCGTCGCGGTGCGGCGCAACCCCGGTCGCGGTTATACACATTGGGACTTCGGCCTTGCTTGCCCGCCCAGGGCGGCGAGGGTAATTTCCGGGCAACTTTTAAGGCGTCGCAGTCGCAACAGACGCCGTTCTGGGAGGTTTAAGTGACGGGATCAATCGGCGCTTGTGGGCTGGACAAGATCGGCCTCAAAAACACCGCCGAAATGCATTGGAATTTGCCGGTCGCCTCGCTCTACGAAGAAGCGATCCGCCGCCGCGAAGGCAGCCTGGTCGATGGCGGCCCGCTGGCCGTGCTGACCGGCGTTCACACCGGCCGCTCGCCCAACGACAAGTTTTTCGTCGACGACGCCACCACCCACGGCAACATCGATTGGGGCAAGACCAACAAGGCGATCGAGCCAGAAAAGGCGCATCGCTTGGTCGATCAGATGCTGGCCTATGCGCAGCGCCGCGAATTGTTCGTGCGCGACTGCTATGCGGGCGCCGATCCCGCCTATCGCATCGGCGTGCGCGTAGTCAATGAGACCGCCTGGCACAATCTGTTCGCGCGCAACATGTTCCTGCGGCCCAAGCCCGAAGAGCTGCACGGCTTTGCGCCCGACTTTACCATCCTGCAATTGCCGGGCTTCCAGGCCGATCCCAAGCGCGACGGGACGGCGTCCGATTGCGCCATCATCTGCGACTTCTCCCGCAAACTGGTCGCCATCTGCGGCACCTGGTACGCGGGCGAGATCAAGAAGTCGGTGTTCACCATCCTGAACTATTTGCTGCCCGAGAAGAACGTGCTGCCGATGCATTGCTCGGCCAATGTGGGCGCCAAGGGCGACGTGGCGATCTTTTTCGGCCTGTCGGGCACCGGCAAGACCACGCTCTCGGCCGATGCCTCGCGCACTTTGATCGGCGACGACGAACACGGCTGGTCTGATCGGGGCATCTTCAACTTCGAAGGCGGCTGCTACGCCAAGGTGATCCGCTTGAGCTGCGAGGCCGAGCCCGAGATCTACGCCACCACCGAACGTTTCGGCACGGTGCTGGAAAACGTCGTGCTCGATCCCGCCACCGGCAAGCTCGATCTCGACAGCGCGCGTTTCACCGAAAACACCCGCGCCTGCTATCCACTGGATTTCATTGCCAACGCCAGCAGCAGCGGCGTCACCGGCATGCCGGAAAACATCATCATGCTGACCGCCGATGCGTTTGGCGTGCTGCCGCCGATCTCGCGGCTGTCGCCGGAACAGGCGATGTATCACTTCCTGTCGGGCTATACCGCCCGGGTCGCCGGCACCGAAAAGGGCGTCGGCAACGAGCCGCAAGCGACCTTCTCGACCTGCTTCGGCGCGCCGTTCATGCCGCGCCATCCCACCGTGTACGCCAAGATGCTGGGCGAAAAGATGGCCAAGCACAACGCCAAGTGCTGGCTGGTCAATACCGGCTGGTCGGGCGGCGCCTATGGCACCGGCGAGCGCATGAAGATTGCCCATACCCGCGCCATGATCCGCGCCGCGCTGGACGGCCGGTTGGCCCAGGTGGCGACCACGGCCGACCCGAATTTCGGCCTACTGGTGCCGCAGAACTGCCCTGACGTGCCGGCCAATGTGCTCAATCCGAAGGCCACCTGGCACGACAAGGGCGCCTACGACCAAACTGCCCAAGACGTGGCCAAGCGCTTCGAAGGCAATTTCAAGCAGTTCGAAAGCCATGTCGGCGATGCGGTGAATAAGATCGCCATCCGCGCCGCCGCCTGATTGGCACGGTTGGATCCGCAGCCGCGGTCTTTTCTTATGATCCACCCGCCCGCCGTTCCCAATGGCAACGGCGCCAAGCGCCGCTTCCGCCTGTCTTTGGCGGCGTCCTTGGCGTTGGCGTTTTTCGGCGTGACCTTGATCGCCGCGGCGGCGTTGGCGATCGCGCTGTACGGCGCGCAACGCACCACCTTCAACCTGCTGCGCGACCGCAACGAGGCGCTGATCGAAGACGCTGTCGAAAAGCTGCGCGATTATTTGGCGCCGGTGCAAAGCCAATCGATTTTCCTGGCCGACCGCATCATCGCGGGCGACCTCGATCCCAAGGACGAAAAACGCCTGTCCGATTTCCTGCTCGCTTCGCTGGCCGGCGCGCCACAGGTCTCGGCTATCTCTTTCACCACGCCCGATTACAAGAGTGTGCGCGCCGAGCGCGACCAGGACGGCAAGGTGAAGATCGTCAAGGAAGATTTGAGCAGCTTCCCCAACATCGCCGAGCGCTACGATACCATCCGCCGCGCCACCGGCCCGTTTTGGGGCGATCTGATCTGGAGACCGGAGACCGGCCAGCCGCTGATCAATCTGCGCGCGCCGGTGTGGCGTTCGGGCGAATTCCTGGGCGGCATCGTCGCCCTGGTATCGATGGGCAGCCTGTCGCGCAGCGTGGCCCAGTCCTCGAGCGACACCGCCAAGACTTTTATCCTCTACGACAAGGTTTACGTGCTGGCTCATCCACGCTTGTCCGATCCGCGCAACATCCTGGCCTTGACGGGCCGGACCTTACCCAAGCTCGACCAGGTCGACGATCCGATCCTGGCCGGCATGCGCAACATGGACAGCAGCGAATCCTCGCGCCTGTTCGCCGACGATCCCGAAGGCGGCCACGTCGCCAGCGTCGGCGGGGTGAGCTACGTCTTCACCTACCGCAGCGTGCGCGATTATGGCGACAAGCCGCTGCAAGTCGGTCGTTACTTCCCACTGTCCGATTTGTTGGCCACCACCCAGGCGCTGCTCAACGGCGCTTATGCCGGATTGGCCGCGCTGGTGGTAGCGCTGTTGGTCGGCCTGTTGATGGGCCGCGCCATCAGCCGGCCAGTGCGCCGGCTGGGCGTGGCAGCGGGCGAAATCCAGCAGTTCGAATTCGAGGGCGCGCCTTTGCCCCATAGCGTGCTGATCGAGATCGACGAGGCGGCGCAGGCGGTCAACGCCTCGCGCGCCGCACTGAAATGGTTCGCCAATTACGTGCCCCGCAAGCTGGTGACGCGCCTGCTGGCCGAGGGCGATCAAACCATGCTGTCAAAGCGGCGCGACGTCAGCGTGATGTTCACCGATATCGTCGGCTTCACCATGCAGGCCGAGGATTTGCCCGAAACCGAAACTGCCGATTTCCTCAACGCGCATTTTGCGCTAGTCGCGGCGTGTATCGAG
>JBBSNV010000236.1:0-4397 GCA_038260375.1 Reyranellales bacterium | reverse complement strand
GGCCCCGTGAATGCTTTGGACGGCGCGTTGAGAAAAGCACTCGTGCCGCATTACCCGTCCTTAGGGCCAGTCAGCCTGGTCGATTACACAGTGCGCATTCTCAATCCACGCGGCGGCACCGCGGCGATAACCCGCGTCATGATCGAGAGCCTGGACGATGCCGGGCATCGCTGGTCGTGCATTGGCGTGTCGGGCAACGTGATAGACGCCTCGTTCAACGCGCTCTACGACAGCATCACCTACAAGCTGTTCCGCGATAAGGTCGCGTCCAAGCGCCAGCAGGCGGGCGCAGCCGCACCGTTGCGCTCCCGTCCGCTCTAAATCTCATGGCCGGCACCGATCGCAGCCGCGCCATCGTGGGCGGCGGTCCCGTCGTTATCCTGGTGCGTCCGCAGATGGGCGAGAACATCGGCGCCGCGGCCCGTGCCATGCTCAATTGCGGTCTGACCGAACTGCGCATCGTGCAACCGCGCGACGGCTGGCCCAATGAAAAAGCGCGCGCCTCGGCTTCAGGCGCCGATGCGGTAGTCGATAACGCCGTGGTGTTTGCCGATCTCGCAGCGGCCGTGGCCGATCTCGAACGGGTCTATGCCACCACCGCCCGGCCGCGCGACGCCCAGCAGCGGGGTCTGACCGCTCGCGTTGCGGCACCGGAAATGCATTCAGCGATCGGGCAGGGCCAACGCTGCGGCGTGATCTTCGGGCCCGAGCGCACCGGTCTGACCAACGACGATCTGGCGTTGGCCGATACGGTGATCACCGTGCCGCTCAATCCAGCCTATGCCTCGCTCAACCTGGCGCAGGGCGTATTGCTGGTGGCTTATGAGTGGTCGCAGCTGGTGTTCGAGCCCGCCCAAGAACAGATCACCGACGACGGCAGGCGGCCGGCGACCAAGGCTGATTTGATGGCGCTGTTCGAGCATTTGGAAAGCGAGTTGGACGCCAGCGACTTTCTGCGCGTGGTGGAGAAACGCCCCAGCATGGTGCGTAACATCCGCACCATGCTGCAGCGTGCGCAGTTCTCGCGCCAGGAAGTGGCGACCTTCCATGGCATGGTTGCCGCCCTGTCGAAAAAACGCCGCCGCGATAGCGGCGAGAGCTAAGAAGTCGAAGCGCGCGCCACGTAGCGGCTGAACATCATGCGCAGATCGGCGATTTCGCCCCCGCCGATATCGCCCTCGAACAATTTCTTCTCTAGCGGCCGCAAGCCCTTCTTCACTTCGGCCGGGGTGCGGTCGCTTTGCAGCAAGGCCATCAGCATTTCGTAGCTGGTGATCTCCCGGCCGCGCCGGCGTTGCGGCTGGGACACGGGTTCGGGCCGTACCGGTGCATCCAAGGGCGAGCCGGTTGGCACTTCGACGCCCAATAGCGCCGCCCAATCCTCGCCGCTGGCTTTGACCATGGCATCGGCGCGGCGCGCGGCCGCTAAGGCTTCGCCGTCGTGTTCGCTGCTGAGCAGTTCGAGGATTTTGGCCAGTTGCTGGCGATTAAGGGTCATGCGGCCAATGGCTTAGGACAATGCGGCCATCGTCGCCGATTTGGCGGCAAATGAAAAGCTATTCGGCCGCGGCCGGCAGCATCTCCAATTCCGACCACACGTCGAGCAAAGCCTCCACCAGGCGCTTCATCATCTCGTCGCTGTGCAGCGGCGTGGGCGTCAGGCGCAGCCGCTCGGTGCCGCGCGGCACGGTGGGGTAGTTGATCGGCTGCACGTAGATGCGATGGCGTTCCAGCAAGATATCGCTGGCGCGCTTGCAGCGCTCGGCATCGCCCACGAAAATCGGCACAATATGGCTGGCCGACGGCATCACGGGCAGGCCGACGGCGCGCAGGCGCATCTTCAAGGTGGCGGCGCGCTCCTGGTGCAATTGGCGAATCTCGTCGTGTTCTTTCAGCCAGCGCACCGAAGCCAGCGCGCCGGCCGCGATCGACGGCGGCAATGCCGAAGTGAAGATGAAGCCCGCGCCGAAGCTGCGCACGAAATCGACCATCTCGACGCTGCCGGCGATATAGCCGCCAATCACGCCGAACCCCTTGGCCAGGGTGCCCTGCACGATATCGATTTTGTCCATCGCGCCATCGCGCTCGGCTACGCCGGCGCCGGTATTGCCGTACATGCCGACGGCATGAACTTCGTCCAGATAGGTCAGCGCGCCGTATCGCTTGGCGACATCGGCGATTTCATTGATGGGAGAAATATCGCCGTCCATCGAATAAACCGATTCGAAGGCCACGATCTTGGCCGCTTCGGGATCTTCGTCGCGCAAGGACCGCTCAAGATCGGCCATGTCGTTGTGCTTCCATATCACGCGGCCGGCGCCAGAATGGCGGATGCCGGCGATCATCGAGGCATGATTGTAGGCATCGGAGAAAATGATGCAGTTGGGCAGCTTTGCGCCCAAGGTCTGCAACGTGGTCTCGTTGGCGACGTAGCCCGAGGTGAAAGTCAGTGCCGCTTGCTTGCGATGCAGCGCCGCCAGCTCGCGTTCCAACAGCACGTGATAATGATTGGTGCCGGAGATGTTGCGCGTGCCGCCGGCTCCGGCGCCGGTCTCGCGCAGCGCCTGCTGCATGGCTTCGATCAGCACCGGATGCTGGCCCATGGCGAGATAGTCGTTGCTGCACCACACGGTGACGGTCTCGACCTTGTCGCCGCGATGGCTGTGGGCGAGGGGGAAACGGCCGGCCTGACGCTCGAGATCGGCGAAGATGCGATAACGCCCTTCGTTCTTGAGCTGGTCCAAAGCCTGACGAAATAGCTTCTGGTAATCCATCGTCCTCAACCTGAGTGCACTCCGGCAGCCGGCAACAACGCGCAAATTGCCAGCACAGGCCTGTTTTATATCAACAAATTGCTGTTACCCCGCAGGCGCATTGCCGCACAGCAGCCATTCGCCGCAGTTCGTAGACGTCGCCGCTGTGACCGATAACGCCCTGATTTGGCATTATATTCCCTGGAAATTCTAGCCGATAGCGATGCCTTGGGCCTTGAGATCGGCCAACGCGCCGTCCAAAGCCAGATTGGTGCGCGCCAGCAATTCCTCGATCTCGGACTTGGAAATGATTTGCGGTGGCGAAAACGCCACCACGTCGCCCATGTTGCGCACGATGGCGCCATGGGCCTGAGCGTGGCGCGCCACGGCGGCGCCAGCGCCTGCCGTGGCAGCGAACGGCTCCTTGGTCTTTTTGTTTTGTACCAACTCCAGCGCGCCCAGCAAGCCAATGCCGCGCACTTCGCCGACCAGCGGATGGTCCGCAAATTTCTTTAGCCCGCCTTGCAGGGTCGGCGTCACCGCGCGCACGTGACCGACCAGATCGATCTCGTCGTAAATCTTCAGCGCCTCGACTGCGACTGCGGCCGGCACCGGATGACCCGAATAGGTAAAGCCGTGGCCGAATACGCCGATCTTTTCGCTTTCCATCAACATCGCCTGCCACACTTTGTCGCCGATCAGGATGCCCGAGATCGGCAGGAACGAGGCCGACAGCGCCTTGGCGCAGGTGATAATGTCGGGCTTGATTTCCAAAGTCTGGCTGCCCCAGTAATTGCCGGTGCGGCCGAAGCCACAAATCACTTCGTCGGCGATCATCAGCACGTCGTATTTGTTCAGCACCGCCTGGATTTTGGGGAAATAGGTCTTGGGCGGTACGATCACGCCGCCCGCGCCCATCACCGGCTCGGCGATGAAAGCGGCCACCGTTTCCGGCCCTTGCTCGACGATCATCTTCTCCAGCGAGGCGGCCAGGCGGGTGGCAAAATCTTCTTCCGATTCGCCCGCCGCGCCGAAGCGATAAAGATGCGGGCAATCGGTGTGCAGCACATTGGCGATCGGCAGGTCGAAATCGCGGTGATTGTTGACCAGCCCAGTCAGGCTGGCCGAGGCGATCGTCACGCCGTGATAGCCCTTGATGCGCGAGATGATCTTCTTTTTGTTCGGCCGGCCTAGCGCGTTGTTGTAGTACCACACCAGTTTCATCGCCGAATCGTTGGCTTCGGAGCCGGAATTGGCGAACAGCACGCGGGCCATCGGCACCGGCGCGCGTGCCAGCAGCATTTCCGACAGCTCGATCAGCGGCTCATGCGATTTGCCAGCGAACGCATGATAAAAAGGCAGCTGTTTCATCTGCCGGACCGCCGCATCGACCAGCCGGCTGTTGTCGAAGCCCAGGGAGGCCGACCACAGCCCGGCCATGCCCTCGATATAGTCTTTCCCCGAATCGTCCCATACCCGCACGCCTTCGCCGCGCACTACCACCATCGGCCCTTCGGTCAGGTGCTTCTTGAGGTGCGTATAAGGGTGCACGACCGAGGCAATGTCACGGGCTTGCAGGGAATTTCCGGGTGGCGGCGATACGGTCATCGAAATCACTCCATTAAGCGCGCAGATCGGGATGCG
>JBBSNV010000235.1:0-4408 GCA_038260375.1 Reyranellales bacterium | reverse complement strand
GCCATCAGGGTGTTGCACGGCGAGATCGCCGGAATGGAACCAGCCGCCTTCGAACGCCTCGGCCGTGGCGGTCGGATTCTTCAAATAGCCCTTCATCACCACATGACCGCGGAACATCACCTCGCCCATGGTTTTGCCGTCGGCCAAAACCTCGGTCATGGTGCTGGGATCCATCACCTTGAGCGCCTCGAGCACCGGATAGCGCACGCCTTGCCGCGCTTTGAGCCGCGCCCGTTCGGCCGAAGGCAGGGCGTCCCATTCGTCGTGCCATTCGCACACCACCGCCGGGCCGTAGGTTTCGGTCAGGCCATAGACATGGGTGATCTTGAAGCCCTGCTGCTCGATCGCTTCCAGCACGGCGGGCGGCGGCGGCGCGGCGGCGGTCATAATGTGCACCGGATGGGGCAGCGCCTGGCGCTCCTTGTCGGTGGCGTTGATGATGAAATTCAAGATCACCGGTGCGCCGCACATATGGGTGACTTTGTTCTCGACCAGTGCGGTGAAAATGCGCGTCGCATCGATGCGGCGCAGGCAGATATTGACGCCGGCGACGGCCGCCATGGTCCAGGGAAAGCACCAGCCATTGGCGTGGAACATCGGCAGGGTCCACAGATAGACCGGATGCGCCGGCAAATGCCAGGTCAACGCGTTGGCCATGGTGTTGAGATGGGCGCCGCGATGATGCGTCACGACTCCTTTAGGATTGCCGGTGGTACCCGAGGTGTAGTTCAACGCGATGGCGTTCCATTCGTCGCTGGGCGGCTGCCAATCGAACGCCGCATCGCCATCGGCGATGAACGCCTCGTAGTCGGTCTCGCCCAGTTTGTCGCCGCCCGGGCCCAGCGTGTCGACGATATCGACGATGACCGGCGGGTTGCTGACCAGGCTAAGCGCTTCCTTCATTACGGCCGAGAATTCCAGGTCGACGAACAGCAGCTTAGTCTCGCTGTGATCGAGCATGAAGGCGATGGTCTTGGCGTCGAGCCGAATGTTGATCGAATGCAGCACCGCGCCTGACATCGGAATGCCGAAACTGGCATCGTAGAATTCGGGAATATTGGGCGCCATTATCGCCACCACGTCGCCGCTGCCGAGGCCACGCTTGCTCAGCGCCGACGCCAGTTGCCGGGCGCGGGCATAGGTTTGCTTCCAGGTGTAACGACGCTTGCCATGGATTACCGAGAGATGATCGGGGAAGGTGCTGGCGGCGCGTTCCAGGAAAGTCAGCGGCGTCAGCGCGGCAAAATTGGCCGCGTTCTTCTCCAGCCCGCCATCGAACGGGTTCTTGCTGAGGCGCGATCCGGCGGCGGGCCGCGGTGCCGCCAGACGCGCTGCCGAGGGCCGGTCCTTGAGGCGCCGGCGCGGGCTCATGCGCGCCACCGACAGCGATGCGCCGGTCTTGCCCACTGGCTTGCCCGACGATTTCGCGGTGACTGGGCGCGGGGCAGACTTAGCGGGCTTTTTCGGCGCGCTATTCTTCTTTATCGGCTTTTTCGCTACCGGCTTTTTAACGGTGGGGCGCTTATCCTTAGTCTTGCTCTGAGCTTTGCCGGCGCGCTTGATTTTCTTGGCCATAGTCAGCTCTCCTGGTTGCGGGCGAAGTGTCTCACAAACCGGTTTTGCCAAACAACGGCCAAGCGACCTATGCTGCGGATAAATCAGGGAAATGCGGGGAGGGCTTTAACATGAGCAAGGGCGCGTATGGCAAGCTGCACCGCCGCTCTCTGGCCGATCCCGAAGGATTTTGGGGCGAATGCGCCCAGGCGATCGATTGGACCCGCCAATGGGACCAGGTGCTGGACCGGTCCAACCCGCCCTTTTATCGCTGGTTCGGCGGCGGCGAACTCAACACCTGCCATAACGCGCTCGACCGCCACCTCGCCACGCGAGGCGAGCAGGTGGCGCTGATCTACGATTCGCCAGTCACTAACACCCAGCAGAAATTCACCTATCGCGAACTGACCGATGCGGTGGCGCAATTGGCCGGCGCCATGGCACGGGCCGGCGTCGGCAAGGGCGACGGGGTGATCATCTACATGCCGATGGTGCCGCAAGCGGTGATGGCCATGCTGGCCTGCGCCCGGCTGGGCGCGATCCATTCGGTGGTGTTCGGTGGTTTTGCCTCGCCGGAACTGGCCAGCCGCATCGACGATTTCAAGCCGAAATTGATTCTATCGGCCTCGTGCGGCATCGAGCCGACCCGCATCGTGCCCTACAAGCCGCTGCTCGACGGCGCTATCGAACTGGCCAAACACAAGCCCGCGCATTGCGTGGTCCTGCAACGCGATCAACTGCGCTGCGAGTTGACATCAGGCCGCGACATCGACTGGCAAGACTTCATCAAGGACGCCCCGCCGCACCCTTGCGTGCCGGTCAAGGCGACCGATCCGCTTTACATCATCTACACCTCAGGGACTACGGGCCAACCCAAGGGCGTGGTGCGCGACAATGGCGGCCACGCCGTGGCGCTGTGGTGGTCGATGAAATGGCTCTACGGCATGGAACCGGGCGAGGTGTTCTGGACCGCGTCCGATGTCGGTTGGGTGGTGGGCCACTCCTACATCGTCTATGCGCCGCTGCTGTATGGCTGCACCTCCGTGTTGTTCGAGGGCAAGCCGGTCGGCACGCCCAATGCCGGCACCTATTGGCGCGTGGCGTCGGAACACAAGGTCAAGGCACTGTTCACCGCGCCTACAGCTTTCAGGGCAATCCGCAAGGAAGATCCCGACGGCACATTCATCAAGCAATACTATCTGTCGAAATTCGAGCGGCTCTATCTGGCGGGCGAGCGCGGCGATCCGCCAACCGTGGCCTGGGCCGAGCAGCAGCTGGGCGTGCCGGTGATCGATCACTGGTGGCAGACCGAAACCGGCTGGTCGATCTGCGGCGATTATGTCGGCATCGAAATGTTGCCCGTGAAACACGGCTCGACCACCGTGCCGGCGCCGGGCTGGGACATCCACGTGCTCGATGCCGACGGCCACGAAATGAAGCGCGGCGAGATCGGCGCGCTGGCCGGCAAGCTGCCGTTGCCGCCGGGCACCTTCCCGACCTTGTGGAACGCGCCCGAGCGTTACCAACAAGCGTATTTCGAAGAATATCCCGGCTTCTACAAGACCGGCGATGCCGGGTACGTCGATGACGATGGCTACGTGTTCGTCATGACCAGGGTCGATGACGTGATCAACGTCGCGGGCCATCGCCTGTCGACCGGCGGTATCGAGGAGGTGCTGGCGGCGCACTCGGACGTGGCTGAATGCGCGGTGATCGGCGTGGCCGACGAGCTAAAGGGGCAAGTGCCGCTGGGCTTCATCGTGCTCAAGAACGGCGTCGACCGCGCGAATGCGGAGATTTGCCGCGAGGTGGTGGCGATGGTGCGCGACCGCATCGGCCCAGTGGCAGCGTTCAAGACCGCGGTGGTGGTGGCGCGGCTGCCCAAGACCCGCTCCGGCAAAATCCTGCGCGCCACCATGGCTAAAGTGGCCGACAGCGAGCCCTATAAAGTGCCGGCGACGATCGACGATCCTGCTATCCTCACCGAAATCGGCGCGGCGCTGCAACCGGCGGGCTATGCCCGCAACACGCAATAGATTTTGAACCACCGGAAAGTCGCATCATGGCACCGCCCGAGCTTCATCCTGGCAATCTTCTAACTCTGGCCGCCGATCCGCAACGAATGGAAGCGGCAAGACCGACTTTCAACAAAGTCGTAGAGCAGGCTTTCATCCCGCATAAAGTGGATATCGAAAAAATAGCCGTGCTGGTCGGATTGGCGACGACCGCCGACGATAAGCCGTTCTTCGCCGCCGAGATCATACAGCCTGTGGCGGATAGCAAGGAAATGAAGCCCGTGCTCGCGACTTTGCATTTTGTTGCCAGGTCGATCTTCGATTTGATTGAGGGCAGCGCGCCGGATGACGATGTAGCGTTCGACAGTGCCGCCGCTCGGGTCTCGGATCTGTTCAAGCAACGCGCCATGGAACCGCAATTGGTGACGATCTACGTCGAGACGGCGATTGCGGCCATTCATTCCCAGTTTTTTGCCGATATGATGATTACAACGCTCTATTCCGATGGCCGCTTGATGGCGCTGAAAGGCTCCGTATTGCAGCGGATGCTGAGCGAGCATCGGCAAAGCCTGACGCCGGCCTCTTAAGTTCCGATTTCAGGCGTGATGCGCTGCCCGTGAATCGGTCGGCGCCTGGTCCCGCTCGTTCATGCCGTAATCGCGGATCACGCCGGCGATGCGTATTCGATAGTCGTCGAAGATGCGTTCGCGCCCGGCCGATTGCGCGGCGCGATGCTGCTCCAGGTTGCGCCATTGCTGCAGCGCCGCTTCGTCGCGGAAGAACGACAGCGACAGGATTTTGCCCGGCGTGGTGAGGCTCTCGAAGCGCTCGATCGAGAT
>JBBSNV010000234.1:0-4417 GCA_038260375.1 Reyranellales bacterium | reverse complement strand
CCATCGACTCAGGTTCCGGCACCGGCAGCGGATCCAGCGGGGCTAACTGATGCCAGGCGCCGCCATGTCAGACCGCGACGCATCCCATGCCGCCGGTTCGGCGAGCGCGCGACGGCCGATTGCCCGCGCCACCGCCTTCACCGCCGACGCCAGACTGGGCGCGGCGCTGGAAGTGGCGCTCGATGCCCGCGACATCGTGCTGACCATCCATAGCGGCGGCATCGAGCAGGCGCTGGCCGAGCCCGAGCACGACGAAGGCGATTGCGTCATCGTCGATATCCGCGATGCCTACGACGCGGTGGACGATTTGGCGGCGTTGCAAGCAGTGTTGCCGCGCGGCTGCCGCTTGGTGGCCATCGCCGAACGGACCAGCGCCGGCTTGCAGCGCGACCTGGCCGATGCCGGAGCCGATGCCTTGCTCGATATGAGCTTGCGTAGCGACATGCTGGATGCGGTGTTCGGCGTCATCGTAGCGCGCCAGCAACCTGCCGCACCGCCGCCGCAGGCGCGCCATCGCGGCCGCGTCGTGGTAGTGCTGGGCACGCGCGGCGGAGTGGGCGCCACCACCGCCGCGGTGGGGATTGGGTGGATATTGGCCCATGAGCTGGGGCGCGAAACCGCGCTGCTCGACCTCGATCCGTTTTGCGGCTCCCTGGCCTTGGCGCTCAACATCGAGCCGGGCGACGGGCTGCGCCAAGCGCTGGAACGGCCATCGCGGCTCGATCCGGTGTTCATCGATCGCGCCGTGCGCAAGCTGGGCGATCGGCTCTACGTGCTAAGCGGCGAGCAGCCGCTGGAACAGCTGATCGATGGCGATATCAAAGCGCCGGCGGCGCTGATCGACAGCTTGCGCGGCCGCTACGAGCGAGTGGTGATCGATCTGCCGCGTGGCAACCCCGCCTGGCAGGGCCCGATCTTGGCCAAGGCCGACGAGGTGGTGCTGGTCACGGATCTGTCCTTGGCCGGCGCGCGCGATGCGATACGGCTATTGGCTTTTGCGCGGCATTGCTCGGCCTCCTCGCGCATCCGCATCCTAGGCGGCGGCGCCCGCCAGCCGCAAAACGACATGCTCGACATCAACGAGTTCCGCCGCAGCGTCGGTGCGCCAGTCACAGCCAGCATCCCGTTCGATCCGCGCGCGGCGATGGATGCCGGCCGTTCGGGCCGGCCACTGCCCAAAGCAGCATCGCGCAGCCCGGCCAGCAAAGCCTACCGCGCACTGCTGACGGCGCTGGAAGGCGCGGAAGCCAAGGAGCGGGGGCGCTGGTCCCTGCCCTGGCGGCGCTGAAGGAGAGAAAGATGTTCGGGATGGGGGATGGACGCGGCAAGGGACGCGGATCAGGGGACGGCGCCACCAGCGACAACGGACGCGGGCTGCTGCGCCGGTCGCCCGCCTTGCGCGTGATCGATGCCGGCAATGCGCCAGCACCAGCGAACCAAAGCCAGTTGAGCGACGAGATCTTGGGCCAGTTGATCGACGCCGCACGCCGGCAATTTGCCGGTACCGATATACGCAACACCCCGCGCGGGGAAAAAGCCCGGCTGATGGGCGAGTTGGTGTCGAGCCAACTGGCCGAACACAATGTGCGGCTCAATGCGCTGGATCTGCGCAACATAGTTCGACTATTGATCGATGAGATCGCCCGGCCGCCAGCTCCCGCGGCGGCGCCCGCTCCTGCGCCCGAGCCGGAGCAAGATATTTTCCGCCGCCTCGAGCCCGAGCGCGACGAGCGTCCCCTCGTTCGGCCAACCATGCCGGAACGGCCGCGGACACGCGCCGCACCAGCCGCGATGCGCGGCGGCGAGCTGCTCGACGAAACCGGTGGCGGCCAGCTGTTCTATTCCGTGCACACCGAGGCTTCGGGCTCGGTCGATCACAAATCGAGCGAGATCGCACGCGACCGCATCCATCCGCTGGTGATGGAGCGCATCGACCTCAGCAATGCCACGCGCCTGCCGCGCCACGATCTGGAACGCCAACTGACCGAGCTGGTCGGCGAGTTACTGATCGAGCAGCGCATCCAGCTCAACCGTGCCGAGGCGCGGCATCTGGTGGCGATGTTGGTGGACGACATGCTGGGGCTGGGGCCACTCGAGCCGCTGCTGGCCGACGACACCATCACCGACGTGATGGTGAATGGCCCACACCAGGTCTATATCGAACGCAAGGGCAAGCTGCACATCACCGACGTGCATTTCCGCGACGACGAGCACGTCATGAACATCGCCAAGCGCATCGTCTCGCGCGTGGGACGGCGCATCGACGAATCCTCGCCGCTGGTCGATGCCCGCTTGATGGACGGCTCCCGCGTCAACGTCATCGTGCCGCCTTTGGCGATCGACGGGCCGACCATCTCGATCCGCAAATTTTCTAAGAAGAAGCTCACCCTGGAACGCATGGTCGAACAGAGCAATCTGTCGCCCGAGATGGGCCGCCTGCTGCAGATCGCCGCGCGCTGCCGCCTCAACATCCTGATCTCGGGGGGCACCGGGTCGGGCAAAACTACGTTGCTCAACGCCATGTCGCGCATGATCGATCACGGCGAGCGCATCGTCACCATCGAGGACGCGGCCGAATTGCAGCTACAACAGCCTCATGTGGTGCGGCTGGAAACGCGCCCCGCCAGCATCGAAGGCGGCGGCGAGATCGTGCAGCGCGACCTGGTGAAGAACGCGCTGCGCATGCGGCCCGACCGCATCATCCTGGGCGAAGTGCGCGGTAGCGAAGCGCTCGACATGTTGCAGGCCATGAACACCGGCCATGACGGCTCGATGTGTACGGTCCACGCCAATCGCCCGCGCGAGGCGCTGACCCGGCTCGAGAACATGGTCAACATGGCCGGCGCCGGCTTGCCGCCACGCACCATCCGCCAGCAAGTGTCGGCCGCCATCAACATCATCGTGCAGATCGCCCGCATGCGCGACGGCGTGCGCCGCATCACCCACATCATGGAACTGGTCGGCATGGAAGGCGATGTGATCACGGCGCAAGATTTGTTCGTTTACGAGTTCGAGAAGGAAGGCGCCGGGGGCGAATTGCTGGGCCGTTTCAAATCGACCGGCTTGCGACCGCACTTTTTGCCCAAGGCCGCGTTCTACGGCTTGGAAAAAGAATTGATGGAGGTGATATGAGCGAGCTTACCTCCTTCATGCCGCTGCTGGTCGGGCTGGGTGTCGGCGCGGTGCTTTTGCTGATCGCCGTAGCGCTACTGGGCGGCCGCGGCAAACGCGTGGTCGAGCTGCAAGGCCCCGCCGGCACGGGCGAACAACTACCTTCGCTGCGGCGCGACGATTCCGACAGCGGCTTCGCCACGCTCGATCGTTTCGTAAAACGCTGGGTGCCGCGCCGCGCCATGTTGAAAGACCGGCTGGCGCGCACCGGACGCAACATCTCGCTGGGCAGCTTCGTGCTGGTCTGCGCCATTCTGTTCCTGGCGATATTGTTGCTGGGCACGCAGGTGTTCCACTTCGCCGGCATGTTGGCATTGCTGGTGGCCGGCACGGTCGGCATCGGCCTGCCCTATTACATCGTGGGCGCCATGGGTGCGCGACGGCTGGAGCGTTTCAACCGGTTGGTCCCCGACGGGCTCGACATCATGGTGCGGGGCTTGCGCGCCGGCATGCCGCTGCAGGATTCGATTTCGGTGGTGGCACGCGAAATCGCCAACCCGGTGGGCAGCGAGTTCCGCCTGATCGAGCAGACTGCCAGCATCGGCCAACCGCTCGACCAAGCCCTCGCCGACGCGGCCAAGCGCATCAAGACCACGGAGTTCCAATTCTTCGTCGTCAGCTTGGCTCTGCAGCGCGAGACCGGCGGCAATCTGGGCGAAACTCTCAGCAACCTGTCGGACATTCTGCGCCGCCGCCAACAGATGAAGTTGAAAGTGCGCGCCATGTCGTCCGAAGCGCGCGCCAGCGCCGCCATCATCGGCGTGCTGCCCTTTGCCATGTTCGGCGTCCTGATGATGGTCAACGCCCAATACGTGACCAAGCTGTTCCACGACGGGCGCGGCCTGGTGATGATCGGGGTTGGCCTGTTCAGCATCCTGATCGGCATTCTGATCATGACCAAGATGATGAAGTTCGAGATATGAACCTGCTTCGTCTGCTGCCCGAAGGCATCACCCCGCAAGACGCCGTGATGGGCATGGCCGGGCTGACCGCGGCCGTTACCGCCATCGTCATCTGGCAGACCCTGACCGTGCGCGACCGCTTCGGCCCACGCTTGCGCCTACTGAGTCGCAAGCGTGCGGCGCTGAAAGGCGAATTCCTGGCCGGCACGCCGGATGCCGTCGAGCCTGCAACGATGCCGGGCATCCGCCGCATCGTCGAACGGCTGAAGCTGATCAAGGGCAAGGACGCCGAGACCGCGTCGCTGCTGCTGTCGCGCGCCGGCCTGCGTTCGCGCGATGCGCTG
>JBBSNV010000233.1:0-4428 GCA_038260375.1 Reyranellales bacterium | reverse complement strand
GCGCGGCCTGGCGAGCGGCAAGGCCGAAGTGAAGAATCGCAAGACCGGTCAGCGCGAGGAGATCGCGCTCGACACCGTGGCGCAACGCTTCGCTAGCAAGTCATGATGGCGCGCGCCGCCAGCAGCCCCCCTAGCAACGCCGCCGCGCGGCCCGCATGATCTTTTCCCCAGCCGAGTGGAGCCTGGCGCTGCGTTATCTGCGAGCGCGGCGCGAGGAGGGCTCGCTGTCGATCGTGGCGGGCTTCTCCTTGATCGGCATCGCGCTGGGCGTGGCAACCTTGATCATCGTCATGTCGGTGATGGGTGGATTTCGCGTCGAGTTGCTCGACCGTATCGTCGGCATCAATGGGCAGTTGGCAGTGGTGGGAGGCGAGGCCGGTATTGCCGATTACGATGCCGCTGCAACGCGACTGAAAGCCCTGTCCGGCGTCACCGGCGTGATCCCGATGGTCGAAGGCCAGGGCATCCTGGCGCAAAACGGCCGCACCCAAGGCGTGCTGGTGCGCGGCATCCGCGCCGCCGATCTGCCCGGTAGTTTCGTCGCCAAGAATTTGAAAGACGGCAAGCTCGCCGACTTCTCCAGCAAGAGCCGCATCATCGTCGGCCGGCAATTGCTCGTCGCCTTCAACCTGAAGCTCGGCGACGAAATTACATTAATCTCTTCGCAAACCATCGCCACACCGCTGGGCTTGCTGCCGCGCACCGGCCGGTTCCAGATCGTGGGCGCGTTCGAAATCGGCATGTACGAATACGACACGCGCATGATCGTCATGTCGCTGGAAGCGGCACAGAGTTTCTTCAACCTGCCCAATGCCGCCAGCATGATCGAGATCCGCGCCGACAAGAACGTGGCGGTCGCCACCTTGGAGCGTCAGGTGTTGCAGCAGACCAGCCCGGTCAATCTGGTGGTCAATTGGGAGCGCTCCAATTCAGGCTTCTTCGCCTTGGTCGAGACGCAAGCCAATGTGCTGTTCCTCATTCTCACCTTGATCATCCTGGTAGCAGCGTTCAACATCGTCTCCAGCCTGTTCATCCTGGTGCGCACCAAGACCGCCGAGATCGGCGTGCTGCGCACCATCGGCGCCGGCCGTGGCACGGTGATGCGCGTGTTCCTGCTCGCCGGCCTGATCCTGGGCGGCGTCGGCACCTTGGCCGGCGTGATCATCGGCATCCTGTTCGCCAGCAACATCGAAGCGATCCGCCAACTTTTACAAAAGCAACTCGGCGTCGAACTGTTCTCGGCCAAGCTCTATTTCCTGACCAAGCTGCCGGCGGTGGTGAATTACGGCACCGTCGCGATCGTTGCCGCGATCGCGCTGGCGCTGACTTTGCTGGCGGCGCTTTATCCTTCCTGGCGCGCGGGCAAGCTCGACCCGCTGGCCGCACTCCGTGATGAGTAAGCCCGTGACGAGTAAGTTATGAGCACATCCTCCGTCGAACGCTTGGTCGCATGGCGCTTGCTGCGCGCACGCCATAAGGAGAGCTTCATCTCGGCCATCGCCGTCATCTCGCTGCTGGGCGTGGGCATCGGCGTGGCGGTGCTGATCATCGTCATGTCGGTGATGAATGGGTTTCGCACCGATCTTTACGCCCGCATCCTGGGCCTGAACGGCCACGTCACGGTCAACGCTGCCAGCGGCCCGTTGACCGATTTCGACCCGCTGGCGGCACGGCTGCGCAAAACGCCGGGCGTGGTCGCGGTCATTCCCGTGATCGAAGGCGAGGTGATGGCGATCGATCGCGGCACCGCCAAAGGTGCCCTGCTGCGCGGCATGCGGTTGGAAGATTTGATGGCGCGGCCCAATCTGGCCAACGGCATCGTGCAAGGCCGCCTGGCCGCTATCGCCAGCAATGGCGGGCTGGTGCTGGGCGAGCGGCTGCGGCGCGAGATGAATGTCGGCATCGGCAGCGTACTGACCTTGCTATCGCCGCGCGGCGGCGGCGATCAGCCGATCGAGCCAGTGACCGCCGATTTCGATGTGGATGCCAGCTTCTCGGTGCATATGCAGGAGATCGATTCCAGCTACATCTTCATGTCGCTCGAAACGGCGCAGACTTATTTCAATCTCGAGCCCAATCAAGTCACCGGCCTCGATCTACTATTGGCCAATACCGACGACGCCAGGCAGATCAGTGAGAAGCTGCAGCAAGACCTGGGCAATGGTTACCGCGTGTCGAACTGGATCCAGCGTAACTCGGCCTTCGTCGAAGCCCTCCAAGTCGAGCGCGCGGTGATGTTCGTGATCTTGAGCCTGATAGTGCTGGTGGCGGCGCTGAACATCCTGGCCAGCTTCTCCATGCTGGTGCGCACCAAGTCGCGCAGCATCGCTATCCTGCGCAGCATGGGCATCACGCGCAGCGGCGTGTTGCGCGTCTTCCTGATGGCCGGCGGCGCGGTCGGCGTGATCGGCGCCGCATTCGGCGCGGCGCTGGGCCTGCTGTTCTGTCTCAACATCCACGGCATCAATGGTTTCTTCGCCGGGTTGCAAGCCCAGGGCATCGGCGGCGGCATGTCGGGCTTTCTCGCCAACATGCCGGCGGTGCTGCAATGGGGCGACGTGATCATGGTGCTGGTGGTGGCGTTGCTGCTGTGCCTGGCCGCTGCCACCTATGTCGCGGTGCGCGCCGCAGCGCTCGAACCGGCCGAGGCTTTGCGTTATGAGTGATCGGCATGAGTGACCCCATGAACACAAAAGACGCCGGCCCGGCTTTGCGCCTGCAAAACGTCTCGCGCACTTTCTATCAGGGCGATCGCACTTTGCAGGTACTACGTGACGCTTCGCTGAAATTGCAGCCGGGTGAAGTGGTGGCCTTGGTTGGCCAGTCGGGATCGGGCAAATCGACCTTGCTGCACATCGCCGGCCTGTTGGAGCGGCCCGATAGCGGCGAAATAGAATTGGCCGGCCAGGCCTGCAGCAAGCTCGACGATACTGCGCGCACGATCTTGCGCCGCCAATACATCGGCTTCGTCTATCAGTACCATCATTTGCTGGCCGAATTCACGGCGCTGGAAAACGTCATGCTGCCGCAAATGCTCAATGGGCTGTCGAAGTCCGATGCGCGCGAGCGCAGCCAACAACTGCTGCAAATGCTGGGCCTGGCGGAACGCGCCAGCCATCGCCCCGCCAAGTTGTCGGGCGGCGAGCAGCAACGCGTCGCTATTGCCCGCGCCGTGGCCAACGTACCGCGCCTTCTGCTGGCCGACGAGCCGACCGGCAATCTCGACCAGCAGACCGCCGACAAGGTGTTCGGCCAATTGCTGGCCCTGGTGCGCCAAACTGGGCTGGCGGCGCTGATCGCCACCCATAACCCGGCGCTGGCCGAGCAAATGGACCGCACCGTACGCATGGAAAACGGCGTATTGGTGCCGGGCTAAGCTCGTTCCTATATAGGAACGATGACTATCCACAGGCTCGCGTGAGATTGTCCCGACTATGAGCGATCCCGGTTTTATCCATCTGCGCGTGCGGTCCGCCTTCTCGCTGTCCGAAGGCGCAATCAAGATCGACAAGTTGGCCGCCTTGGCGGCGAAGAACGCTATGCCGGCGGTGGCCATCACCGACCGCAATAATTTGTTCGGCGCACTGGAATTTGCCCAATACACATCTAAGGCCGGCGTGCAGCCGATCATCGGTTGCGACCTGGCAATCCGGCGCGAGGAAGAGGGCGGCTTCGGCTCCGGCGGCCGCGCGCTGCCCAGCGACGGGCTGCTGCTGTTGGCGCAGTCGGAGCAGGGGTATCGCAACCTGATGCATTTGGTGTCGCTGGCCTGGCTCAGCAGTCCGACCGGCGAAGCGGCGCAAATCCACTTCAGCGATCTCCAGGGCTACACCGACGGCTTGATTGCCATTAGCGGCGGGCCTGGTACCGCGCTGGGCCGGTTGGCGGCGGAACAGCAAGCCGACGCCATGGCCGTGCTGGCCGATAAACTGGCCAAGCTGTTTCCCGGCCGTTTCTATATCGAGATCCAGCGCCACGGCATGGATGTCGAGCGCCGTGCCGAGCCGTTGCTACGGGGTTTGGCTTACAAGACCGGCTTGCCGCTGCTGGCGACCAACGACGCGCATTTCGCCGATCGCGGCATGTTCGAAGCGCACGACATTTTGCTGTGCATCGCCGAGGGCGCGCATGTCTCCGATCCCAACCGGCGGCGCTTGAGCCCTGAGCATTACTTCAAGTCGGCCGATGAAATGCGCAAGCTGTTCACCGATCTGCCCGAAGCGGTGGACAACACCGTGACGGTGGCCAAGCGCTGCGCCTTCATGCCGCAAAACGTCAAGCCGATCCTGCCGACTTACACCAAGCTGCAGGGCCGCTCGGAAAAAGCAGCGCTGGCCGATCTGGCGCGCCAGGGCATGGAAAAGCTGATCGCCGGCAAACGGGTCGATCAATCGATCGAGGTGCAGAAGTATCACGAGCGGCTCGATT
>JBBSNV010000232.1:0-4429 GCA_038260375.1 Reyranellales bacterium | reverse complement strand
GCTCGGGCGCCGTGCCGCGCCCGTCGCGTCATGTGCCGTCTCTCGCGGCCACGCCGACCGCTTCGCTGCGCCTAGTCAATCGCAAGCCGATCGGCCCGACTGACGAAGAAGCCAATGCTAATTCGCGCGCCCGTTCGGCGCGGCTGCGGGTGGCCGAGGCGACTGGGAAAGCGACCGGGGCGCATCGTGCGGGAGGCACCGCATGATCAGCCGTGGCGTCATCGTCTGGTTGGCTATCGCCATCGTCACCGGCGTCTGCCTGTTCCTGGTCAAGTACCAAGTGCGCCAGCTCGAAGAGAAATTGCTGGCGCTCAATCAGCACGTGGTGCGCAACCAGGACGCCACGCACATCTTGAAGGCCGAGTGGGCGCATCTCAATGACATCGCCCGTATCGAGCAGTTGAGCGGTAAGTATTTGAAGCTGCAGCCGATGACCACGGCGCAGATGGGCAGCATCGATGCGCTGCCGATGCGCCGCGAGCCTGTCGCGCCACCTCCTGCGCCGCCGGCTAAGTTCGACAGCATCGACCAATTGCTGAAGGGAGGCGGGCAATGATCGGCCGCCTGTTCCGCCGCAAGAACATCGACACCGCGCCGCTCGCGCGTCTGGTGCGTCATCACCGCATCGGCGTCAATGTCGCCGGCGACGCGATCGAGACTGCGCGCAATCGCCTGGCGTTGGGCGCCGGCTTGTTCGTCTTGGCCTTCGCCGCCATCAGCCTGCGCTTCGTCGATCTTACCGTGCTGCGCGATGGCGCCGACCCCGGCCTTGCCGCGGCGGCCGGCGGTAGCGGCACCGATGCCGACCGCGCCGAGATCGTCGATCGCAACGGCGTCGTGCTGGCGATGTCGATCCCGACCCAATCGTTGTTCGCCAATCCGCGTCTGGTGCAGGAGCCGGTCGAAGCCGCGCGCAAGCTGGCCGCTGTGCTGCCGGGCAGCGACTTGGCCGATCTCACCGCCAAGTTGAAAGCCGACAAGAGCTTCATCTGGCTTAAGCGCAATCTGACGCCGCGCGAAGTGCAGCAAGTCAACGCGTTGGGCATCCCCGGCATCGACTTCCAGCGCGAGGATCGTCGCGTCTATCCCGAAGGCGATCTGGTGTCGCATGTCGTGGGCTATGCCGGCATCGACAATGTCGGGCTGGCTGGCGTCGAGCAGTATTTCGATGCCGCCTTACGCAACGGCGATCCGGTCACGTTGTCGATCGACGTGCGCCTGCAGCGCATCGTGCGCCAGGAAATCGAATTCGCGATGAAGAAGTTCGACGCCATTGGCGCCGCCGGGCTGGTGCTCGACGTCAAGAGCGGCGAGATCCTGGCCATGGTCTCGGTGCCGGGCTTCGATCCCAATTTGTCGCGCACCATCAACGACGATGCTCGCTTCAATCGCGTCACGCTGGGCGTGTACGAAATGGGCTCGACCTTCAAGCTGTTCAACATCGCCATGGCGCTGGACAGCGGCAAGGTGACGATGAACAGCAGCGTCAACGCGTCGGTGCCGCTGCAGATCGACCGCTTCACCATCCACGACGACCATCCGCAAAGCCGCTGGTTGAGCGTGCCGGAGGTCATCAAGTTCTCGTCCAATATCGGCTCGGCCAAGATTGCCGAGGAAGTCGGCGTCGATATCCAGCGCGCCTTCTTCGACAAGATCGGCTTTCTCAAGCCGATCAAGATCGAGCTGCCGGAAAGCGCCGCGCCGCTTTATCCCAACCCGTGGCGCAAGATCAACATGCTGACCATTTCGTTCGGCCACGGCATGGCGGTGACGCCGCTGCATCTGGCGATGGGTGTGGCGGGCGAAGTGAACAACGGGCTGCTGGTGCAGCCGACATTACTGCGCCGCTCGGGTCCGGCGCCGGAAGGCCAGCAGATTATCTCCACCCACACCGCGCGCAATCTGCGCCAGTTGATGCGTCTGGTGGTGGAAGACGGCACCGGCAAGAACGCCGAAGTGGCGGGCTATGTGCCCGGCGGCAAGACCGGCACTTCGGAAAAAGTTGGCGCCCATGGCGGCTACCGCAAGAAGTCGCTGCTCAGCACCTTCGTCGGCGCCTTCCCGATGACCGATCCGCGTTACGTCATCTTGGTCAGCATCGACGAGCCCAAGGGCAATAAGGAATCTTACGGCTACGCCACCGCCGGCTGGGTCGCAGCACCCGCCTTCGGCAAAATCCTGCAACGCATGGCCGCGCTCTATCTCATTCCGCCGGTCAACGATCCAACCTCGATTCTGCCGTCCCTGGCGCCGAAGAAGCCGGCGCCGCCCGTCACCAAGCCAGCCACCGCGCCCGTCGTGGCCGCTCCCGCCGCCAAAGTTCAGGGAGGCCCCGCTGTTGCGTCTAACTGAGCTGATGCGCCATTTGCCGGCGCCGCCGATCGTGGTGCCGCAAGATGCCAATCCGGACATCGTCGGGCTGACCGCCGATTCGCGCGCCGTTCAGCCGGGCTATTTGTTCGCTGCACTACCGGGCAGCAAGATCGATGGTGCGCGTTTCATGGGCGAGGCCACGCAACGCGGCGCCATTGCCGCGCTGCTGGGTAAGGCTGCCGATATTGCTGGCGCGCATCCCGCGACGTTGATTTACGACGCCAATCCGCGCCGCGCCCTGGCGCTGTTCGCCGCAGGTTTCTACGGGGTGCAGCCGCGCCGCGTGGTTGGCGTCACCGGCACCAGCGGCAAATCTTCGGTGGCACATTTCACCCGCGAAATCTGGGCGCATCTGGGCCTCAAGGCCGCCAGTCTTGGTACACTAGGTTTGGTCGCGCCAGCCATGACTCGCACCGGCAGCCTGACCACGCCCGACGCCGTAGCGCTGCATCGCGACCTGGCCGAATTGGCCAAATCCGGCGTCGATCATCTGGTGCTGGAAGCCTCCAGTCACGGACTGGATCAATTCCGTCTCGACGGCATTTCCTTCGCTGCGGCCGCCTTCACCAATCTGTCGCGCGAGCATCTCGATTATCACCCGACCATGGCGGCGTATTTCGACGCCAAGGCGCGGCTGTTCGCGGAGTTGCTGCCGGTGGGCGGCACCGCGGTGATCAACGCCGATGCCGAACAAGCCGATGCTCTGTTTGCCATCGCCGCCAAGCGCGGCTTGCGCGTGATCGGCTTCGGCCGCGCTGGCAAGGAACTGTGCCTGATCGAATCCCGCGCCACCGCGCATGGCCAGCACATCGTGTTGGAAGCCTTCGGCCGCCGGGTCGAAATCGAACTCAATCTGATCGGCGACTTCCAGGTCGGCAATGTGCTGACCGCGCTGGGTTTGGTGCTGAGCGAAAACGTCGATCAAGAGGCGGCGCTGGCCGCGCTGCCGCAATTGCGCGGCGCGCCCGGTCGTTTGGAGTTGGTCGGCACCACGGGTACTGGCGCTGCGGTCTATGTCGATTACGCCCACAAGCCCGACGCGCTGCAGACCGTCCTGCAAGTGATGCGTCCGCACACCGAAGGCAAGTTGGTCGTGGTGTTCGGCTGCGGCGGCGATCGCGATCGCGGCAAACGCCCGGTGATGGGCGAGATCGCCGCGCGCCTGGCGGATCAAGTGATCGTCACCGACGACAATCCGCGTTCGGAAGTTGCTTCGACCATCCGCGCTGCCATCCTGGCCGGCGCGGCTGGCGCCAAGAACATGCGTGAGATTGGCGATCGTGGCGCGGCCATTGCCGACGCTATCGCGGGCCTGCAGCGCGGCGACGTGCTGCTGATCGCCGGCAAGGGTCACGAGCAAGGCCAGATCGTCGGCGACCGCACCCTACCGTTCGACGACGCCCAGGTAGCGCGCGTGGCGCTGAACAGCGAAGCGCTATGGCGCGCCGACGAATCGGCGATCGCGACCGACGGCGCTTTGCATGGCGCTGCCGATTGGCAGGCCAGCGGCGTGTCGATCGATACCCGCAGCCTGCAGCGCGGCGATTTGTTCGTGGCGCTGCACGGCATCAATGACGGCCACAAATTCGTCGCCACAGCATTGCAAAAGGGCGCGGCTGCTGCGCTGGTCGATCATCGCCCTAGCGGCGTCGCCGCTAATGCCGCGCTGCTCGAAGTTGCCGACACCCAGGCCGCGCTGGAAGCTTTGGGCCAGGCCAACCGCGCTCGCAGCACCGCACGCTATGTCGCCGTCACCGGCAGCGTCGGCAAGACCAGCACCAAGGAAGCTTTGCGCCATGTGTTGTCGGCCCAGGCGCCGACGTCTGCGAGTGCAGCGTCCTAGCACAATCATATCGGCGTGCCGCTGACCTTGGCGCGCGTGCCGCAAGCGGCGCGCTTCGCCGTGATCGAGATCGGCACCAACAATCCGGGCGAGATCGAACCGCTGGCACGCCAGGCCCGACCGCATGTTGCGGTAATTACCACCATCGCCGCGGTGCATCTGGAGAATTTCGGCTCGGTCGATGACATCGCGCGCGAGAAAGCCGCGATCATG
>JBBSNV010000231.1:0-4433 GCA_038260375.1 Reyranellales bacterium | reverse complement strand
CGCCGAGATGCACAGGATCGATTTGGGCCGCGGCATTTGGGAGCCGAGCTTGGTCAGGAATTCATGCGCCGGCGTGTGGTTCAGCGCCAGCATCGGCGAGCCGTGCGAAATGAAGATCGGACCCAGCCGCGCCATAAATCCTATTCCGCCGCCTGCTTCTGCGCAGCTGCTGGCAAATCCACCCAGCTAAACACCTTGGCGATGATGCGCCACTCGCCGTCGATCTTCAGGAAGTTCAAATAGTCGGTGAACAGCCGCGGGCCGATGGCGATCTGCACCCGGGCCAAGGCGCTGATCGGGCTTGAGACATCGATGCCCAAGATGACATCGCGGCGGGCTTCGCCGTTTTTCTCCGGCGAGGCGCGACCGGTCACCCGGGCATAGACGGTTTCCATGTCGTCATGCGCCAGCTTGCCGCCATAAGCATGCGAAAGATGGCAGACGGGATGGAAGATACGCTTCAGCTTGGCCACGTCGCCCTGGTAGAACCCGTCGAAATAGAGCGGCAATGCCGCCGCGATCTCTGCGTACTCGTTCTGCATGTGCGCCTCCTGTTACCGGCTCATGTCGTGATATTCGGGATTGGGCATCATGTCGGTGGCGTGGGCCATGCGGTTGGACATGTTGAAGAACGCCACCACGTCGGCGATGTCGTAAATTTCCTGGTCGTCGAAGCCCGCTTTGCGCAAGCCTTCGCGATCGGCATCGCCGATATCGAACGGCGTCATGGTCAGCTTCCAGGCGAAGTCGAGCATGGCGCGTTGGCGCTTATCCAAATGCGCCACGCGATAATTCATCACCAGCATCTCGCCCAGCTGCGCGTCGCCCGAAAGCGCCCGCACCGCCTGGCCATGCGCCACCAGGCAGTAATAGCAACGGTTGGCGCTGGACACGACCACGGCGATCATCTCGCGCTCCAGCTTGGAGAGCTTGGAATCGCCCAGCATTAGTTCGTTATAGGTGGCGATGAAGGTGCGCGCCTTTTTCGGGTTGTGCGCCACGGTGCGAATCACGTTGGGCACCATGCCCAGCTTCTCGCGGCACTTGGCGAAATATTTCTTCAGGTCTTCCTCGCTCGGATCGGGATCGGGCACCGGCAGGTCGAGCTTCATCAGATGCTTGGGTTGCGGCATGGCTTTTCTCCAGATGCGGTTAGCGTTTGATCAGATTGGCGCGGCGGGCACGGATGGCATCCAGCACGTTGCGCAGCGTGCGATCCAATCCTTGGCCGGTGATGCCGATGGTATCAGGTTTCTGCCGCACCGCCGCGAAATTGTCGTCGGAGAACAGCTTGGGCAGATTCAATTCGACAAAGCGCTCATGCGTGATGCCGATTTCCAACCGGTCGCGCATGTTGCGCCGACCCATGGCGACATCGGAAATTTCTTCCCAGCGGAACAGCCGCGGCTGGCCGATATGCATGACGATGCCCTCCGGGCGCACCACGATGGCGGGCAACGGCGTGGTCAAGCGCTTGATCGCGCGCCACATATAGGCCGCCATGGTCACCAGCAAGCCGCCCAGCAGGATCCAGATGAAGGGTGATAGGGTGGCGGTGGCTTCAGTATCCGGTGTGCGCGGCGGATCGATGCCCAGCTTGATCGCCGCCACCGAACACACCAGGCCGAGCACCAGCATCGACAGATAGAACGGGCGCGAATAACGCACCTCGAGCGGTGTCATGGGGGCCACCTTGCTAACGGCCGAGCGCGCGGTGGCGCAGCAGGTGATCGGCCAACACGCACGCCACCATGGCTTCGGCCACCGGCACGGCGCGAATGCCGACGCAGGGATCGTGCCGGCCCTTGGTCTGGATTTCGGTTTCCTTGCCCGATGTATCGATGGTGCGCATCGGCTGCAGGATCGAGCTGGTCGGCTTGACTGCCAGGCGCACCACGACGTCCTGGCCGGTCGAGATGCCGCCCAGAATGCCGCCGGCATGGTTGGTCAGGAAATGCGGCTTGCCGTTCTGGTTGCGGATTTCGTCGCCATTGGTTTCGCCGGTCAGCTCGGCCGAGGCAAAGCCATCGCCGATCTCCACACCCTTGACCGCGTTGACGGTCATCAGCGCGCGCGCCAGATCGCTGTCCAGCTTGTCGTAGATCGGTGCGCCCAATCCTACCGGCACGCCGCTTGCCACCACCTCGATCACCGCGCCGGTCGAGGAGCCTGCTTTGCGGATGCCGTCGAGATAATCTTCCCAATTCATCGCCGCCTTGGGATCGGGGCACCAGAACGGGTTCTGCTCGACGCTGTCCCAATTCCAATTGGCGCGGTCGATCTTTTGTTTGCCGATCTGCACCACCGCGCCGCGCACTTTCACGCCGGTGCCCAGCACTTTGCGCGCGATCGCGCCCGCAGCCACCCGCACCGCAGTCTCGCGCGCCGATTGCCGGCCGCCGCCGCGATAGTCGCGGATGCCGTATTTGGCCCAATAGGTGTAGTCGGCATGGCCGGGCCGGAACTTGTCCTTGATCTCGGAGTAGTCCTTGGAGCGTTGATCGACGTTCTTGATCAACAGGCTGATCGGCGTGCCGGTGGTCTGGCCCTCGAAAATGCCCGACAGGATTTCCACCGTGTCCGGCTCCTGGCGTTGAGTGGTGAAACGCGAAGTGCCGGGGCGGCGGCGGTCCAGCCAGTGTTGGATTTCCGATTCCTGCAGTGCAATGAGCGGCGGCGTGCCGTCGACCACGCAGCCGATCGCCGGCCCGTGGCTTTCGCCCCAGGAGGTGAAGCGAAACAACGTGCCGAAACTGTTGCCCGCCATTTTACTTGTCCGGGTCGAAGTTCTTGAGCAGTTCGGCCAATTCGGGCGCCTTGTCGGTCGCGATCATGCCGACCGAATGGTAGCCGGCATCGACGTGATGCACTTCGCCCGACACGCCCGAGCCCAGATCGCTCAACAGATAAAGCGCCGAGCCGCCGACATCGTCGATCGTCACGTTGCGGCGCAGCGGCGAATTCAGTTCGTTCCACTTCAAAATGTACTGGAAGTCGCCGATGCCGTACGCGGCCAGGGTGCGGATCGGGCCGGCCGAGATCGCGTTGACGCGGATGTTGTGCTTGCCCAAATCGTTGGCGATGTAGCGCACGCTGGCTTCCAGCGCCGCCTTGGCCACGCCCATCACGTTGTAATGTGGAATGACGCGCTCGGCGCCGTAATAGGTCAAGGTCAGCAGGCTGCCGCCGTTGTTCATCATCTCCGCGGCGCGTTTGCACACCGCCGTGAACGAATAACAGGAGATGTTCATGGTCATGGCGAAGTTTTCCGCCGTGGTGTCGACGTAGCGGCCTTTGAGCTGGTCCTTGTCCGAGAAGCCGATAGCGTGGACCAAGAAATCTATGCTGCCCCATTCATTCTTCAGCTTGGCGAACAGCGCATCGATGCTGGCGGCGTCGCTCACGTCGCAGGGCTCGATGATCTGGGATTTCAACTCGGTGGCCAGCGGCCGTACGCGTTTTTCCAGCGCTTCGCCCTGGAAGGTGAAGGCCAGTTCGGCGCCATGGGCGTGCAAGGCTTTGGCAATGCCCCAGGCGATGGAGCGATTATTGGCCACGCCCATGATGACGCCTTTTTTGCCGGCCATCAGGGCAGCTTGAGCAGACATCAATAACCTCAACGGAATGACGCTAATGCGGGGTCGGCATCCTACACGATCATTCCGTTGGGTCAAATGCGTGCCGCCGGCTAAGCACCGGTATTTGCTGCAAAATTCGCTATCGCGACAGCCGGCTTTAGTCTTTGGGCAAGCCGGCCCGGCGCAGCAACTCCCCGCGCGTTGGCTCGGGCAGGGCATCGATGGCGTCGACCAGCCGCGTTAGGTGGCGATGTGCGCCATGCACCTGGTCGATCAACGACAGCACCATCGGCACCGTGTCGCGCTCGACCGCCATGTCCTCGACCAGGTCGCGGATCAGATGGATGCGCGCGATATCGGCCTCGGCAAACAGATAGCCGGTATCGTCGCGGATCGGACGCACCCAGCGTTCGGTGATCCAGAATTCCAGATCGTCCTGGCGGCAATGCACCACGGAGACGACTTCTTGCAGACGCAATGCCATGGCGTCCTCCCCTTAACTAGAGACCGGCTTTGCGCCGCACGTCGTAATCGTGCGTGGCAGACCAGTCTTTGAGCGCCTCTTTCAATGTGCCGTCGGCATCGTCGGGCAGCATGACGGTCAAATGCACGTATTGATCGCCGCGCGGCCCGGTGCTGCCATCGGCAATGCCTTTGCCTTTCAGGCGCAAGGTGCTGCCGCTGTTGGTGCCGGCGGGAATGGTCATCGACACCGGCCCGTCGATGGTCGGTACGTCGATCTTGCCGCCCAGCACCGCCTCTTGCAGCGTGATCGGCACATCGACATGCACGTCGCTGTCCTTGCGGCGGAAATGGCTGTGCTGCGCGACATGCACTTCGATATAGGCGTCGCCT
>JBBSNV010000230.1:0-4460 GCA_038260375.1 Reyranellales bacterium | reverse complement strand
CGGCATCCAGCGCCTCCCAATCGGCTTGCGGTGCATCCGGCTCGACCTGGTGGCCCAATTCGCCCAGCAATTCGATGGCATCGTCGAAGGCGGCGCGGCTTTCGGCAGACACCTCTCCCCCGCCCGGCGGTTCGGCCGAGGCGGCGATGCGCAGCCTGCCGGGCGCACTTCCGATTTCTTCGAGATAGGGCCGTTCGGGTATGGGCGCGGTGTAGGGATCGCCCGCCACCAGCCCGGCGCTGATATCCAACAACACGGCACTGTCGCGCACCGAACGGCTGACGACATGTTCGTTGGCCGCGCCGGCCAAGCCCTCGCTGCCCGGCGCGAAGGAGATGCGCCCGCGGCTGGGCTTCAGCCCGAAGATGCCGCAAGCCGAGGCGGGAATGCGGATCGAGCCGCCGCCATCGGTGGCGTGGGCCGCCGGCACGATGCGCGCCGCCACCGCCGCAGCGCTGCCGCCGCTCGAGCCGCCCGGCGACCGGTTGGGATCCCACGGATTGCGCGTGGCGCCAAAAGCGCGCGGTGCGCTGTCGGCGGCGATGGCGAATTCGGAGCTGTTGGTCTTGCCGATAACCGCCAGCCCGGCGCGGCGATAACGCGCCACCAATTCGCTGTCGAGCGGAGCGGCGTCGTTTTCATAGAACGCGCAACCGGCCGAAGTCGGCACGCCTTTGTATTGCGCCAGGAAATCTTTCAACAGGAAGGGTACGCCGGCCAAGGGACCGCTGGCGTGCTTTGCCGCCTCGCGGCCTTGGGCGAACATCGGGACTGTGACGGCGTTGAGCTGCGGATTGATGCGTTCGATCGCCGCGATCGCCGCTTCGACCGCCTCGCCCGCCGTGATCTGCCTGGCGCGAATCAAATCGGCCAGGGCGACGGCATCCAGTTTTCGATATTCCTCGGCGGACAACATGCGTCCACCGTAGCCAGCGTCCGGTCGCTTGTCACGTGCAGCGGAGATTTGTCATGACCATGCCAACAGGTTTCGCTGACGTGGCGGCGCTGGAAGATTTCATGACCACGCCGACCTCGGAGCTGATCGCCGATCTGAAGACCGTGCCGGGCGACATCTTGATCCTGGGCGTAGCCGGCAAAATGGGCCCCACTCTGGCGCGGCTGGCCAAGCGTGCCGATCCAAAGCGCCGCGTGATCGGCGTGGCGCGCTTCAGCAACAAGGCGGCGCGCCAGGAGTTGGAACAGCACGGCATCGAGACCATTACCTGCGATTTGCTGGATCGCGCCGCGATCGAGAAGCTGCCGCGATCGCCCAATGTGATCTTCATGGCCGGCTTCAAGTTCGGCGCCGCGGGCAACGAGCCCTTGGCCTGGGCCATGAACACCCATGTGCCGGCGATGGTGGCGGAAATCTTTGCCGCCTCGCGCATCGTGGCGTTCTCCACAGGGTGCGTTTACCCGTTCGTCGATATCCGCCACCAGGGCGCGACCGAAGACGTGCCGCCCAATCCCCCGCCGGGCGACTACGCCAATTCCTGCGTCGGGCGCGAGCGCATGTTCCAGTATTTCTCCGGGCTGCATAACACGCCCGGCCGCATCGTGCGGCTGAACTACGCCATCGACATGCGTTACGGCGTGCTGCACGACATCGGCGTCAAAGTGCGCGACGGCGTCAAAATCGACGTGTCGATGGGCCATGTCAACGTCATTTGGCAAGGCGACGCCAACGCCATGGCGCTGCGCTGCCTGGCCGCCGCCACCACGCCGACCAGCCCGATCAACATCAGCGGCCCCGAGACCGTCAGCGTGCGCGCCCTGGCCGAAGCGTTCGGCCGACAGTTCGGCAAGAAGCCCAAGATCGTCGGCAGCGAAGCGCCGACCGGCTGGCTGGTCAATACCGCGCAGATGGCCCAGACCTTCGGCTATCCCAAAGTGCCGCTGTTGAAAATGATCGAATGGACCGCCGATTGGCTGGGCCGGTCGATGCCGACCTTGAATAAACCCACACATTACGAAGTGCGCGATGGCCAGTATTGAGGCGGTCGACATTGTGCGCTTGGGCGCCAGCGATGCGGCGCGGGCCCTGCCGCTGTCGGTCGAAGCCGGCTGGAACCAGACCGTCGACGATTGGCGCTTCCTGCTCGAGCACGGCACCACTTTCGGTGTCGCCAAGCACGACCGCCTGGTGGCCACCGCGTTGGCCTCGCCGCTGGGCGCAGCGCTGAACTGGATCAGCATGGTGCTGGTGACCCGGGATTGGCGCGGCCGGGGCCTGGGCACGCGCCTGCTCAAGCGCTGCATCGAACAGGCCAGCCCCAGCGGCGTGTCGATCTCCTGCGGCCTCGACGCCACCGAGCTGGGCCGGCCGATCTACCTGCCGCTGGGTTTTCGCGATCTCTATCGTATTTCCCGTTACCGGCTGGAGCGCACGCCGACCCCGGCCGCGCCGCCTGCCGGCATCGAATTGCGCCCGATCCAGCCCGCCGATAGGACCGCCATCGCTGCCTGGGATAGCAAACGCAGCTCTATGCAGCGCGCGCCGATCCTGCAGCATCTGCAAGCCCGCATGCCGCAACTGGCCTGGGCAGCGTGGCGCGGCGACCAGTTGGTTGGCTATTGCCTGGGCCGCGACGGCCGCCTGGCGACGCAGATCGGTCCCGTGGTCGTCGACGATGCGACGGTGGCGATCGCACTGACAGCGCGCGCCATGACTTCAGCGTCCGCGCCGTTCTTCGTCGATGCGGTCGATGGCCAAAGCGAGTATTGCCGCTGGCTGGAACACAATGGCGCGGTGGCGCCGCGCTTTTTCATCCGCATGGTATTGGGCGCCGCGCCCGGCCTGGACAAGGCAGCCTCGATCTGTGCCATAGGTGGGCCGGAACTTGGCTAAGCGCGCCACCAGCAAGCCCCACACCGGCAACCCCCGCTCCGGCGACGCCACCTCGCGCACCCGCCAGCCCGAGCTGACGCGCCAGCGCATCCTCGATGCCGCGATCGGCGAATTCTCGACCCGCGGCCTGGGCGGCGCACGCATCGACGCCATTGCCAAGCGCGCCGGCACCAACAAGCGGATGATCTATCATTACTTCGGCAACAAGGACGACATGTTCCTGGCGGCGCTGGAGAGCACTTACGAAAACATCCGCCGCATGGAAGGCGACCTGCATCTGGAAGACGTCGAGCCGATGGCGGCGATGCGCAAATTGGTGCGCTTCACCTTCAACTACTTCCTCGACAACCAGCATTTCGTGGCGTTGCTCAACAGCGAGAATTTGCACCAGGCGGCCCACATCAAGCGCTCCAAGCGGGTCAAGCCGATCAACTACCCCCTGATCGAGACCATGGACCGGTTGCTGCGGCGCGGCGAGAAATCGGGCGTGTTCCGCACGGGCGTCGATGCGCTGCAGCTCTACATCTCGATCGCCGGCGTCTGTTATTTCTACTTCTCCAACATCCACACACTGTCCACCATCTTCGACCGCGACTTGATGGCGGCCAAGACTTTGGCGACGCGCGAATCCCATGTCATGGACGTGATTTTGGGCTATTTGCGGCCTTGAAACCGCGCCGCTTGCGCAGCACCACGCGGCGCGCAAATTAAATTAGGGGCCTTGCCGTTAAGTAACCATTTGGTTACAAAGAGGGATCATGACGACACCGAGCAGCCACCATTGGTCGAATATTCCAGTTCCGGTCCTGGCGGTTTTGCGCCAGGGCGCGGTGATGCCCGCCCATCCGCTGGCGCTCGACGCCGACCGTAAATTCGACGTCCAGTCCCAACGCGCGCTGGCGCGCTACTACATCGATGCCGGCTCAGGCGGGCTGGCGGTGGGCGTGCACTCCACCCAATTCGCCATCCGCGAGGTTGGCCTGTACCAGCCGGTGCTGGAGATGGCGGCCAAGACCGCCGCCGACTGGACAAATCGCCCCTTGGTGATGGTCGCGGGTGTGGTCGGCAAGACCGATCAAGCCGTGCGCGAGGCGCAGACGGCGCGCGGCCTGGGCTATCACGCCGCTTTGTTCAGCCTAGCCGCCATGAAGGGCGCCAGCGAGGACGAGTTGATCGCCCATTGCAGCCGCGTGGCGCAGGAAATCCCGCTGATCGGCTTTTACCTGCAGACCGCTGTGGGCGGCATCAATCTGTCGCGCAGTTGTTGGGCCCGTTTTGCCGCGATCGAGAACGTGATCGCGATCAAGGTGGCGCCGTTCAACCGCTATCGGACCTTGGATGTCGCCTTCGGCATCGTCGCCGCCAAGGCTGAGGACAGGGTCACGCTCTATACCGGCAACGACGATCACATCGTGCTCGACCTGTTGACGCCGCTGACCATCCGCACCGGCGACCGTGAAGTAACGATGCGCTTTCGCGGCGGCTTGCTGGGGCATTGGAGCGTGTGGACCAAGGCTGCGGTCGATCTGCTGGCACGCCTGCAAGATGCGGTCGCCGACAGCAGCAAGCTGACACCCGAATTGCTGGCGCTGGACGGCATGGTGACCGATTG
>JBBSNV010000229.1:0-4468 GCA_038260375.1 Reyranellales bacterium | reverse complement strand
TTCCACCGTACCGACCGCCAGGCAATTGACCCGAATGTTGAGCGGCGCCCATTCGACCGCCACGGTTTTGGATGCATAGATCACGCCGGCTCGAGCGGCGGCGGTGTGCGCCATATGCGGCAGGCCGCGCCAGATCGTGGCAGTGATGTTGACGATCACGCCGGGCTTTTGCGTATCGCGCCAATGCTTGGCCGCCTGCTGCATCATGTACCAGGTGCCGTTGAGATTGGTGTCGATCACCGCGTTCCAGCCTTTGACGCTAAAGTCGATCGCCGGTTGGGCGAATTGACCGCCGGCATTGTTGACCAACAGGTCGAGCCCGCCGGTCTCGCGCCACACGCGCTCCATCAGTTGCTCGACCGCATCGGGATCGCGGATGGTGAGCGGCTGGGTCAGCACGTCGACACCAAGGTTACGGAAGAATTGCGCTGCCGCCTCGAGTGGTTCCGGCTTGCGGCCGCAGATCACCAGATCGGCGCCCAGGCGGGCAAACAGCACCGCGATGGCGCGGCCGAAGCCGGTGGCGGCGCCGGACACCAATACTCGTTTGCCCTTGAACAGGTCGGCCGCATAAACCGTGGGATGCGCCAGCAACTCGGCGTCGGAAAAGCCAAAGCGTTGTTCGCGCTGTTCTGCACTCATGTTCGTCCCCGCTTAACCAGGAGGACGATTGTGCCCTTGCCGGCGCATCGGGAGCAACGCGGGCCTCACATCGCATCGTGGAAGATGATCCCCAAAGTAAAGCGATTGCCCGAGCGGATACGGCTGACGCCATGGCGCAGCTTGGCGCGATAATAGCCGCGACTGCCTTTGACCGGCCGGCTGTTGACGGCAAAAATCACCGCCTGGCCTTGCTGCAACGGCACCACTTCGCCCTTGGATTGCTGGCGTGGGCGTTGCTCGACCAGCATGAACTCGCCGCCGTCGAAATCCTGTTGCGCGTCGCTGAGCAGGATCGTCCCCTGCAGCGGAAAGACCTGCTCGCCATACAGATCCTGGTGCAAGCAGTTGTAATCGCCCACGCCATATTTCAGCAGCAGCGGCGTCGGCCGCTTCTGGCCGGCGGCATGGCAGCACGCCAGATAGGCTTTTAGCCCGGCGGGGAATTTCGTTTCCTCGCCCAAGCGCTCGGCCCAGCCCTGAGCTACCGGCGCCAATTGCCGATAGAGGCTTTCGCGCAGTTGTTGCACCGGTTCGGGCAGGGCATAGCGAAAATACTGATACTCGCCGCGGCCGAACGCATGGCGCTGCATGATCACCCGGCTGCGGAATGCCGCTTCCTCACCATAGAGCGCAATCAGTTCGCGGCATTGCTTTGGTGTCAGCAATGATGGCGTAACGGCAAAACCGTTCTCGTCCAGCGCCGCCTGCAGCGCAGCCCAATCCACCGCAGCGATGCGATCTGAAATCTGCTGTTCCATGGCCCGATCATGCGCCCCGGCCCGATGGCGATCCATCCGCGGCTTGCCGCCAATCAGGCTTGAAATCGGTCGCCCGCCCTCTCGCCGGAAAGCATCGACCGTGCCACCATGCGCCCAATCAAAAGGGGGACGCCCAAGGGGATCACATGAACCAGCCAGCCATCAATCGCCAATGGATTCTGTCGACCAGGCCCAGCAGCATGGTCGGGCCCGAACATTTCACCTTGCGCCACGAGAAGATTCCCACACCAGGTCCGGGCGAGATTCTGTTGCGCACGCGGCTGTTGTCGCTCGACCCCGCCAACCGCGCCTGGATGGTGCCGACGCCGACCTATAAGTCGCCGGTCTCGCCGGGCGACGTGATGCATGGCTTTGCCTTGGGCGAGGTGGTGCAGTCCAACGCCCCGGGCTTCGAGCCGGGCGATCTGGTCGACGGCATGCTGGGCTGGCAGGACTACGCCGTGCTGAAAGCCCGGGATGCCACCAAGCGCAGCACGCGTTACAAGCCTGAATGGCTAATGGGTGTGTTGGGCGTCACCGGTCTGACCGCCTATTACGGCTTGCGCGAAATCGGCCAGCCCAAGGCGGGCGAAACCGTGGTGGTGTCGGCCGCGGCCGGCGCGGTGGGTTCGATCGTTGGGCAAATCGCCAAGATCATGGGCTGCCATGTCGTGGGCACCGCCGGCGGTCCGGACAAATGCGCTTGGCTGACCCAGGAGTTGGGGTTCGATGCCGCGATCGATTACAAGGCCGGCGGCGTGCGCCGCGCGCTGAAAGAGGTCTGCCCGCAAGGCATCGACGTTTATTTCGACAATACCGGCGGCGAGGTGTTGCAAGCCGCGTTGTTCCTGATGAACGACCGTGGCCGCATCGTCTGTTGCGGCAACCTCTCGCAATACAACGCCGAGAAGCCTGAGCCCGGCCCGATGGGCGTGCCCGGCCTGATGGTGGTCAAGCGCCTGCGCATGGAAGGCTTCATCGTGATGGATTACTTCGCTACCCGATCGCGGGCCGAAGCGGAACTGGCCGATTGGCTGGCGGCAGGCAAGCTCAAGGCGGCGGAAGACATCGTCGATGGCCTGGAACGTGCGCCGCTGTCTTTGGCGCAGCTGTTCCAGGGCCGCAATCGCGGCAAGCTTTTGGTGCGGGTGTCTTAAGTCTCTATTTTATTTTTTTCATCTTGCCGCCAGCCAGCGCGCCGAAGGTGGTGACTGGGGGGCCCAGATCGCGCCCCGCACCGCCTGCGCCACCGGCTGTGTTGTAATCGCCCACCACTGGATTTGGCGGACATTCCGTGCAGGCCGGTGGGGTCTCAAACACCACGACATTGTGGTCAACGGTAGCAGCCACCCGGCCGCCGACATTGTTCATGCTGAAGCCGAAGGCGCATGAAACGCCGCTGCCACAGCCACTGCTGGCGCCGAAACCGACTGCGCCGCTGGTGACCGGACTGCCGCCGAATTGGAAGTCCGGCGCCGGCAGGCTGAAGTTCAAATTGGCATTGGTCACAGCGGCATAGGGCCAGGCGGCGCCGCTGACATTGATGTTGGTGGCGTTGGCGTTCAGCGAGCGATTGGCCGGCGCGCCCAGATTGATGGTCATGTCGAAATTGTAGCTGCCGACCAGAACGGGCGCGCTGTCGCCGAAATAGTAGATCGGTATGTTGGCTGCGTTATAGCTGAACACGCGCGGCCCAGTCACCATGCGCAGATCGCCGATGCTGGTCGTGCCATCGGGAAAATTCGTCGGTTCGACGCCGGGGTTCGACCCCATCTGTTGCTGGCTGGCGATGTCGCCTACGGTAGCAGTGTTGTTGCCGAACGCGCCCGGCCCGTTGTTGAGGTCTTTGTTATTGGCATCGGGCGGGGTCGAGCCGCCGCCTTGCGGGGGTTGCGGCGCCGTGTTGTGCGCCACCAAGCCGCTATTGCTTTGACCCGTGCCGTTGGCCTGGGTGTTGACGTCGCTGGGCGGATTGGTCGAACCGCCGTTCTGCGCCGGGCTGCTCTGCAGTTGCACCGTCAGGGTCACGATCTGGTCCGCTGGCACCAGGAACGGCGCGGCCGGTGGATTGGCGGCATCCGACACCGTGGTGCCGAAGCCCGGTCGCAGGATCGACACCGTGCAGGTGCCGCTCTTGCAATTGGTCGCCGTCACCGTCGAATTGCCGAACAAATTGATCACGGCGGTCTCCGGCCCGTTGACCCGCAGCATGACGATGCCGCCGCGGATGCCCACCGTGGCCGTAGGCGTGGTGATGGTGGCGTTGCCCTTGTGGCTCAACTCGCCGCCGACGAAGCGCATCACACCCTTGCCCATCGACACGACCATCTTGCCGTTGTTGGTGCTCGGGTCGTAAACGAACTGGTCGATCACCACTTCGCTGCTGGGCCCGATCGTCAGGGTCGAATGATCGACGAACACCAGCTGGGTCGAGCCTTGCGGCCCGGTCACCACCCGCTCGTACGTCAGCATCTGCGCGCCCACCATTACGGTGCGGGTCTGTTGGCCCGGCGGCGTGCTGTCGGTCTTGGGATTGACCGCACCCGCCACACCCACCGGCGCATCGGCGTAAGCCGCAAACGGTGTGCCGCAAAGCAAGGCCGCAACGACTAGAGCAGACGCGTAATGCCTTAGCATGTGAATCTCCGATTCTTATGGCGTGACGGCATTAGACCATGCCGCCACGACCGGTTCTGCGTATCTGAGTACCCGCACTGGCCACCGACGCCGCTTTCGCCACGCCACACAACGCGAATAAGAAGGCCGCAACAATGAGTCCTATAGAGAAATGGGTCATCGCAGGTCTCAGTACTTGATCGAAAAGCCGAAGCTGACGGCGAAATTGCGCGACTGGAAATTCGGCAGGTTGGAATCGACCGAGCTGTACTGCACCAGAGCGAAGGTGCCGACATGCTCGCTGATCGGCACGTCGAGCGAGGCGCCGAAACGCCATTCGCGATCCTTGCGTGTCACGTCCGGATCGAAGGTATCATTGGGCGCGTTATAATCGGTCACGACGTAGCTGGCGAACGGCGTGAACGAGGCCT
>JBBSNV010000228.1:0-4475 GCA_038260375.1 Reyranellales bacterium | reverse complement strand
GCGCTGAGCGAGCGGTCCTTGGTCACCGCGGTCCAGCCATCGTCCAGGATTTTCACCGGCCATTTGCCGGCGTTGACCATCGGCTCAATGGTAAAGAACATGCCTTCGCGCAGCACCGGGCCGCTGCCCGGCTCGCCGTAATGCAGGATGTTGGGTGCGTCGTGGAAAATCTTGCCCAGGCCGTGGCCGCAGAAATCGCGCACCACGGAAAACCTGTTGGCTTCGACGAGGCTCTGGATGGCGTGCCCGATATCGCCCAGGTGCGCGCCCGGCTTGACCACCGCGATGCCGCGCATCATGGCTTCATAGGTGACGTCGCTTAAGCGCTTGCCCAGCACCTTGACGTCGCCCGCCCAGAACATGCGGCTGGTGTCGCCATACCAGCCGTCCAGAATCACGGTGACGTCGATGTTGATGATGTCGCCGTCTTGCAGGCGTTTGTTGTCGCTCGGAATGCCGTGGCACACGACGTGGTTGATCGAGGTGCAAATCGATTTGGGGAAGCCGCGATAATTCAACGGCGCCGGCACCGCGTCATGGCCGGTGATGAAATCGTGGCACAGGGTATTCAACGCTTCGGTGGTCGCGCCCGGCACGACATGCGGGGTGATGAAGTCGAGCGTCTCGGCCGCCAGGCGACCGGCCCGGCGCATGCCGGCAAAGCCTTCCTCGGCGTGGATTTTGATGGTGCGCGGATCGTCGTATTCGCGATCGGCGTAACTGGTGTTGGTCATGCTCCCTATTTGGCACTTTCCTGCCCTTTCGACAAGGCATCGCCCGGAGCATTTGTGCCACAGCAGGAAGGGTTTTGCCGCCCCGCCCAAAGGGTTAAGCTAGGCCAATGAACGAGAAAACCGTAACCGCCTGCCTGGTCGTAATCGGCAACGGAATACTGTCGGGCCGCACCAGGGATGCCAATCTGACGTTCCTGGCCACGAATTTGAATGCCATCGGCGTGCGCTTGGTGGAAGCGCGGTTCATCCCCGATATCGAGGACACGATCGTCGCCACCATCAACGAGGTGCGCGCCAAGTTCGATTACGTGTTCACCACCGGCGGCATCGGCCCGACCCATGACGACATCACCGCCGATGCCATCGCCAAGGCGTTCGGCGTGCGCCTGCTGGAGCATCCCGAAGCGGTGGCGCGGCTGGCCAAGCATTATGGCACGCCCGAGATGTTCACCCCGCCGCGCCGGCGCATGGCGCGCGTGCCCGAGGGCGGCAGCTTGATCGACAATCCGGTCTCGACCGCGCCCGGTTTCCAGATCGGCAACGGATTCGTCATGGCCGGCGTGCCGATGATCGTCGAGGCCATGTTCGGGAGTCTCAAACACCGCCTGGTCGGCGGTAAGCCGATGCTGAGCCGCGCGGTGAAGATCAATCTGCCCGAAGGCACCATTGCCGAGCCGCTGGCCCAGTTGCAGGGGCGCTACGCCGATTTGGAGATCGGTTCGTATCCCGCGTTCCGCCAGGGCAAGGTGATGACCTCGCTGGTGCTGCGCGGCACCGACGAGGCGCGGCTGGTGATCGCCGCCGAAGAACTGGCCGGCATCCTGCGCCAGCTGGGCGGCGAGCCCAGCATCGATGGGACCTGACCATGCCTGAAACGCGCCGCCTCATCGCCTTGCGCCGGTCTTGGCTGTTCCTGCCGGGCGCCGAGCAAGCCATTTTGAGCCAAGCCGCTTCGAGCGGCGCCGATGTGTTGATACAAGAGTTGGAAGATTTCGTGCCGCCGGCGCGGCGCGACGAGGCGCGGCGGTTGGTTGGCGATGTCATGGCGGGGTGGAAGCGCGCCCATGTATTGGCCGCAGTGCGCATCAATCCGCTGCACGGCAATGATGGCCCGCATGATCTGGAAGCCGCCATGCGTGGCGGCGCGGAAATCATACTGTTACCCAAGACGCGCCATCGTGGCGATATCGCCGAACTCGACCGCGCCATCACACGCTGGGAGCGCGAGCTCGATCTGCCGCAGGGCGGCGTTGAGATCGTGCCCAACATCGAATCGGCGGCCGCATTGCGCGAAGCCTATGCCATCGCCACTGCCAGCGAGCGCGTTACCGCCTGCCTGGTGGCTAGCGAAGACATGGCCACCGACCTCAACGCCGAGCGCGGCCCCGACGGCATCGAGCTGAGCTATGTGCGCCACCGCTTCCTGATCGATTGCGTAGCGGCCGGCAAGCTGGCAATCGATTGCCCCTACACGTTCAGCGATGTGGCCGGCGCTGCGGCGGAAGCCAAACAGGCACGCCGGCTGGGCTATTTGGCCAAGAGCCTGGTCGATCAAAGCCATGTCGAGGCGATCAATTCAGCCTTCACGCCCGGCGCCGAGCAGATCGCGCACGCCAAACGCCTGATCGATGCGTTCGACCAGGCGCGCGAAGCTGGCCAGCCGCGCGTCGAGCTGGACGGCGCGTTGGTCGAAGTGCCGAGCTATCAAAACGCCAAGCGCTTGTTGGCGCGGGCCGAGGCATTTGCCGCGGTCCGCCAGCGGTGAGATATCTGCTGCTGTACGTACAGCGCTGGCTGCCGCTGATCCTGGTGATTGCCGCCGCCGCTGCGCTGGGCATGTGGCTGTATCTGGCGGCGCTGCAGATTGCCTTTCCTATCGAACTGACCGGCTATGAAGGCGGCTTTAGCGATCACATCCGACGGGTGACGCAAGGCCAGCCGCTCTATGGCGCGCCCAGCCTCGATTTCGTACCTTTTCTCTACACCCCCGGTTACTACTGGATCTGCGCTGCTTTCGCCTGGACTGGCGATTTGGCTTTCACTGTGCCGCGCGCCGTATCGGCTGGCGCCGCCATCGTCACGATGGCCTGCCTGGCGCTGATGGTTTGGCGCGAGACGCGGTCGCTGCTCTGGGGTGGGGTCGCGGCCGGCGCTTATGGTGCCGCGGCGCCCAGCACCCAGGCTTGGTATGCGCTGGTGCAGGTCGATAGCGTGTTGATGATGTTCGTGGCCATTGCCATGGCGCTGCTGCAAGCGGCCGGCCGGCCAAGGCATTATTTTCTCGCCGGCCTGGCATTTGCCGCCGCGTTCTGGTGCAAGCAGAGCGGGTTGCTGATCGCTTTGCTATTCGTCGGGCTGTTTGTATTCGTGCAATGGCGTTCCGCCTTGGCCGTGCTGGCCGGCTTGGCGGCCGGCATCGTGCCGTTGTTGGTCTGGCTGCAGATCGCCAGCGACGGTTGGTTCTTGTTTTACACTCTCGGCATCCCGATGGCGTTCGGCGCCCAGTACAACAAGATCCCGCCTTTTGTCGCTTACGACATAGCGCCGTTGTTGCCCGGCTATGTCATCGGCCTGGCGGCGCTGGTCAGCCTGTGGTTGAGCGGCCGACGCCACACGGCGCTGAAATACCTGGCCATGGGCGCAGCGCTCGTTCTGGCCGCGCTGGCCGGCCGCATGCATCCCGGCGGCAGCGTCAACACGTTGATGCCGGCGATCTGGATGATGGCGCTGGCGCTCGGCGTGGGCGGCGCGATTCTGGCGCGCGGCGTCGGGTTCGCCGGTGTGCGTCCGGCCTGGACCGCGCTGGGCCTGGCGGTGCTGGCGCCGCTGCAATTTGTTTTGCTGGCGGATGATCTCTCGGAATTCCTGCCGGCCCAGAACGGCCCAGCAATTCTCGCCGAAATGAAAGCCACTTTGGCCAGGGTCGATGGGTCAGTACTGCTGCCGGGTCTAGGCTATCTGGTGGGCGAAGTGGCCGGCGCCCATCCGTCGGCCATCAACGACATGCGCTATGTCGATGAGCCGCGCTGGGATGCGTTTGTCGACCAGCTGCGGCAGGCGATGGAGCAAAAGCGCTATGCCGGGGTGGTGCTGTTCGACTTCCAGCGCCAGCGCTACCGGCATTTCTACGATCCCTATTATGTCGCGGTGGCGCCGCTGTCGACCGACGTGAAGGGGCAGTGGCCGCGCATCGGTATCTATTACGGTGTCCCCTGGTTGTTGCGGGCGCGATGACCGATCCGACAACCGACACGATCTTCCCGCAACCAGGCGGCGTTAAGGCGATCGAATGGGCATGTCGCGGCCTGGCTGTTCTGGCCGCCATCGCCGCTGCAGCCTGGCTTTACGTCGCGGTCCATCAACTCAGCTTTCCCGGCGATCTCACCGGTTGGGAAGGCGCGATGGTCGATCACGTCCGGCGCGTGACCCAAGGCCAGCCGCTTTATGCACAGCCCAGCCTGGACTTCACGCCGCTGCTTTACGGCCCGCTTTACTATTGGTTGTGCGCCGCCTTTGCCGGATTGGGCGACCTGGCTTTCGCGCTGCCGCGCGGCATATCGCTGATCGCCAGCCTAGGTTCGGGCGTGCTGCTGGCCGCGCTGATCCGCCAATGCAGCGGAGGCTGGCTGGCTGGAGCGATCGCCGCCGGCATCTTCTATGCCGCCGCGCCCTGGGCCGACAATTGGTATGCCTTGGCGCATGTCGATGCGCTGCAATTGGCGTTGATGCTGCTGGCGCTGT
>JBBSNV010000227.1:0-4490 GCA_038260375.1 Reyranellales bacterium | reverse complement strand
GCCGATGATGATGACGATGATGAATTCCAGCGACAGCACCAGGGTGAACATTTCCGGGCTGATGAAGGTCAGCTTGTGAGCGTAAAGCACGCCGGCCATGCCGGTGATGGCGGCGCTGATCGCGAAGGCTTTGACCTTATAGATCGCGAGATTGACGCCCATGCTCTTGGCTGCGGTCTCGCTGTCGCGAATCGCCTGGAAGGCGCGGCCGGTGGGCGAGCGCAGCAAATTGAGCGCCACCACGATCATCACGATCAGCACGACCAGGCACAGGAAATAGAATGCAGGTCCGTCGCGCGGCACCGTGGCGCCGAAGAAATCGATCGCCTTGATGCGCATGCCCTCGTTGCCGTTGGTGACCGATTCCCAACGCGCGGCGATTTCCTCGACGATGAAGCCGAACGCAATGGTGGCGATGACCAGATAAATGCCGGTCAGGCGCAATGCCGGGAAGGCGACGATGGCGCCCACCGTGCCGGTGATCACCGCGGCCAGCGGAAAGTAAACGACGAACGGCACGCCGTGGCTTTGCATGTAGCCCGCGGTGTAGGCGCCGATCGCCAAGAAGGCGGCATGGCCCAACGAGCCTTGGCCGGTGTAGCCGGTCAAGATCATCAGCGCCACGCCGACGATGGCATAGATGAACACGAACACGAATTGCGTGACGTAGTAATCGGTCAGCAGGAACGGTGTCGCGATCAGGATCGCCAAAAGCACGCCGTAGGACGTCCAATAGCCGCTGTGCTTGAGCAGGCGAATGTCCTGGTTGTAGTCGGTCTTGAAGATGAAACGCATGGCGCTAAACCTTCTTGCGTATCTTCAGGCCGAACAGGCCTTCGGGTTTCAGCATCAGCACGGCCAGCAGCACGATGTAAGCGGCGACATCTTTCCAGCCTTGCGGCAGGTAGAAGCCGGCCAGGTTCTCGATCACGCCGACGATCACGCCGCCGACCAACGCGCCGGGAATACTGCCGAAGCCGCCCAGCACCGCGGCGGGGAATGCCTTCAGGCCCAGGAAGCCCAGATTGCTGTGAATGAAGGCAATCGGCGCCAGCAGGATGCCGGCGAAGCAAGCGACGCCGGCGCTGATCGCCCAGATCAGCGAGAACACCGTCTTGACCGGAATGCCCATGTAGTAGGCGGCCAGCATGTTCTGCGAGGTGGCCTGCATCGCCACGCCCATGCGCGTGCGCGAGAAGAAGAGATACAGCACCAGGCAAAGCAGCACGGTGGCCACGATCACCGATAGCTTGTCGTTGGCGATCACCAAATCGCCCAGCTTGGTCACGCCATTGAACGGCGTGTCGATCTTCAGATCGTCGGTGCCCCAGATCATGCCGGCGACGGAGCGGGCGAAGAAGCCCAGCCCGATCGTGGCCATGACGATGGAGAATTGCGGATAGCCCAGGATCGGGCGCACCACCAGCCGCTCGGTCGCCGCGCCCAGCACCGCCATCGACATGACGGCTAGGATGAAACCCAGCCAGTAATTCAGGCCCAACAGGCCGATGAAGGTGTAGGCCATGAAGGCGCCCAGCATCATCAACTCGCCTTGGGCGAAGTTGACGACCTCGGTGGCCTTGTAGATCAGCACGAAGCCGAGCGCGATCAGGCCGTAAATGCAGCCAACCGCAACGCCGTTCACCAGCTGTTGTAGAAAATCCAGCATCGCCCCGCCCTGTCGTCGTTCCGCCCGCGGACCGTATTCCGGCCCTCGATTTGCTTTTGCGTTAGGCAAACGACGTTGAATACAGGAGCTTTTTTCGGTCTATCGTGTCAATAGGAATTACCCGTCCGAGGATGTGGTTTCGGCTTGCGGAACGGCGCAGCGTCGGGTTCTTTCCATCGCCGACGCGGTGTCGTGTCTATAATTGTGGCAGGTCGATTTCCATGGCGATTTCAGTGCAGAGCAACCAATGATTCCCAACGCCCAGCCCAGCCCCTATTACACGCCTGAGCACGAAGCCTTTCGCGACGTAATGCGCCGCTTCGTGGCCAAGGAAATCACGCCCTATGCCGATCAGTGGGACGAAGCCGAGGAATTTCCGCGCGAGCTGTACAAGAAGGCCTCCAGCATCGGCATGCTGCAGCTGGGCTTCCCAGAGGAATACGGCGGACTGCCGACCGACGGCTTCTTTCGCATCATCTTGAGCGAAGAACTGGCGCAAGCCGGAAGCGGTGGGGTCAGCGCCAGTCTGATGAGCCACACCATTGGTTGTCCACCGATCGCGCGGCTGGGTCATGAAGGCATGAAGCGGCGCGTGCTGCCTGAAGTGCTGTCGGGCGAAAAGATCAGCGCGCTGGCCATCACCGAACCGTCGGGCGGCTCGGACGTGGCGAACCTCAAGACCACGGCGCGGCGCGACGGCGACCATTACGTCGTCAACGGCCAGAAGATGTTCATCACCTCTGGCGTGCGCGCGGACTACTTTACTGTGGCCGTGCGCACCGGCGGCTCGGGCATGGGCGGCGTGTCGCTGTTGCTGATCGAGCGCGATACGCCGGGCTTTGAACGCACCAAGCTGCGCAAGATGGGCTGGTGGGCATCCGACACCGCGCAGCTGTTCTTCGACAATTGCAAAGTGCCGGTCGAGAATTTGATCGGCGAGGAGAATGCGGGCTTCATCGGCATCATGCTGAACTTCAATTCCGAGCGCTTAGGCATGGCGGCCAGCGCCTACGGCTTTGCTAAACTGTGCCTGGAAGAAGCCATTGCCTATGCGCGCGAGCGCGAAACCTTTGGCCGGCCCTTGATCAAGAACCAGGTGATTCGCCACAAGCTGGTCGATATGGCGATGCGGGTGAACGCGGTGAAGGCCTATCTCGAGTCTCTGACGTGGCGCGTGGAACAAGGCGAGCGGCCGGTGGCGGAGATCTGTATGCTGAAAGTTCTGGCCACCACCACATTGGAATACGTGGCCAACGAGGCGATGCAAGTGTTGGGCGGCGCGGGTTATCTGCGCGGCGGGAAGGTCGAGCGCATCTATCGCGAGACCAAGGTGATGTCGATCGGCGGCGGCTCGATTGAGATCATGAAAGACCTGGCCGCCAAGCAGATGGCATTATGAGCAACACCCCGCCGACGCCGGAACAACGGCGTCAATTATTCCAGCACATGTTTTGCGACGGCACGCCGCACAACAAGGAGCTGGGCCTGCGCATCCTGCAGGTCGAGCGCAACCGCGCGGTGATGCAGCTCGATTACCAGGAGCGCCTGGTCGGCAATCCCGAGACCGGCGTGCTCCATGGCGGCGCCATCACGGCGCTGCTGGATTCGTGCTGCGGCCTGGCGGTGGCGGCGGTGCTGACCAAGCCGCAGCCCTTTGCCACTTTGGATCTGCGCATCGATTACGTGCGGCCCGCGACGCCCAAACAGGCGGTGATCGCCGATGCCGAATGCTACAAAGTGACATCCAACGTGGCCTTCGTGCGCGCCTTTGCCTATCACTCCGACAAGGCCGATCCGATCGCTGCCGCGTCCGGCACCTTCATGCTGGCGACCAAGGGCCAATCGCGCGTGAGCGCGGAGGATGTGCAACGCATGGCCTCCGCAGGCGGCAAGCCATGAACCTGTTGGCGTTGGTGGCCGAAGCCAAGAAGGGCGGCGACATCTCGCGCCTGGCCGAGATCATGCCCTATGCGCGCTTCATGGGCTTGGCGCCGGAGAATTCGACCGGCGAGTTGCTGACCCGCATGCGCTTTGCGCCGCAGCTGATCGGCAATCCGATCCTGCCAGCGCTGCATGGCGGCACGATCGGCGCGCTGCTCGAGACCGCGGCAATCTTTCAGGTGCTGTGGGAGATCGATACCACCGGTATTCCCAAGATCATCACCTTCACCGTCGATTACCTGCGCTCGGGCCGCCCCGTGGACACTCTGGCGCGCGCGGTGGTGACCAAGCAGGGCAGGCGGGTGGTCAATGTCGCGGTCGAAGCCTGGCAGGACGACCGCTCGCGCCCGATCGCCTCGGCCAAGGCGCATTTCCTCATCACCCCGCGCGAGAGCGAGTAGTCCAATGCCCGACACGGTCGAAAGCGAAAAGAAGGTCTTGCTGCAAACCATGGGCGACGGCGCATCCTGGGCGGATTGCCTTAGGCCGCAAGCACTGATCGACAGCGATCATCCGGCGGTTATCGCGTTTGCCCGCGAGATCGTCGGCAACGCCACGACGCCAACGGATAAAGCGGTACGGCTGTATTACGCCGTGCGCGACAAGGTGCGTTACGATCCCTACGGCACGCCAATGCTGGCCGAGGCTTACAAGGCCAGCACCACGTTGCAGCGCGGCCATGGCTATTGCATCAACAAGGCCGGGCTGTTGGCGGCGCTGGCGCGGGCGGTGGGCATTCCCGCGCGGGTCGGTTATGCCGATGTGCGCAACCATCTGACCACCAAGCGGCTGAGCGAATTGCTCGGCACCGACATCTTCTATTCTCACGGCTATACCGATCTGTGGCTCGAGGGGCGGTGGATCAAGGCGACGCCGGCCT
>JBBSNV010000226.1:0-4497 GCA_038260375.1 Reyranellales bacterium | reverse complement strand
TGGTGCGCAAATCAGGCACCGAGCCGGTGGTGCGGGTGATGGCCGAAAGCGACGATGCGGCGCTGGTCAAGAATGTGGTCGACGATCTGGTCGCCCTGTTGGCGCCGCATTGATCGTGCGAGGCAGCTGACATGCAGGGCCGCGTCCTGATCATTGCCGGGTCCGATTCTGGTGGCGGCGCCGGCATCCAGGCCGACATCAAGACGGTTACGGCACTGAACGGCTATGCCGCTACCGCGATCACCGCGCTAACGGCGCAGAACACCCAGGGCGTGTTCGGTGTCATGGGCATACCCGCTCCGTTCATCCGCCAGCAGATCGAAATGGTGCTGGACGATATCGGCGCCGATGCGCTCAAGACCGGCATGCTGCACAACGCGGAAGTGATTCAAACTGTGGTGACGGCGCTGGGCGACTGGCCGTCCGAGGTGCCGCTGGTGGTCGATCCGGTGATGGTGGCCAAGGGTGGCGCCGCGCTGCTCGAGCCCGAAGCCAATGCCGCGATGAAAGAATTGCTGCTGCCGCTGGCCGCCATCATCACTCCCAATCTACCCGAAGCCGAAGCCTTGAGCGGCCACACCATCAGCTCGATCGACGACATGCGCCGGGTGGCGGAGATCCTGGGCAAGTTGGGCGCGCGCGCGGTGCTGCTCAAGGGCGGGCATCTGCCGGGGCCGCAGGTGCAAGATTTATTGTGGAGTGCTCAAAGCGGCATCGAAGTGTTTGCCGATGCGCGCATCGAGACCCTCAGCACCCATGGCACCGGCTGCACATTAGCCTCGGGAATTGCCACCGGCCTGGCGCAAGGCATGAGCCTGCGCGACGCGGTGATGCGTGCGCGGGTCTATGTGCGTGAGGCTATTCGCACAGCGCCGGGCTATGGCAAGGGTCATGGCCCGCTCAATCACGCCCATACTGTAAGGAGTTGAGCATGAGCGACCGGCACGATCACGTCGTGGCGTTCTATAGCCGTCATCCGATTTCCGCCGAGCACATCATCGCCAAGCTGGAAACCGAACATGGCGGCCTGGCCGATCTCGGTCCCGAGACCTTGTTCGTGCACGATCAGGATCATTATGGCGGCCTGGCCGCCAACGACGCGCTGGCCGAACGGGCGCGGCTCAAGCCCGGCATGCATGTGGCCGATTTTTGCGCTGGGCTGGGCGGGCCGGCGCGTTACCTGGCGGCGAAATACGGCGTGCATGTGGTGGGCGTCGAGCTCAACCCGCATCGCGTGGCCGGCGCCAACCGGCTCAATCAATTGGTCGGCATGACCGACCGGGTCAACATGCTGCAAGGCGATGTGACCGACGTCGATATGCCCGATGCCAGCGTCGATGCCGTGATCAGCCAGGAAGCGCTATTGCATGTGCCAGACAAGGCCAAGGCTTTGCGCGAGGCGCAGCGTATTTTGCGGCCGGGTGGGCGGTTGGTGTTCTCCGATTGGGTGGTGCATCGCCCGCTGGCGCCGCAAGATGTCGAGAGTATGTGGAACGGCATTGCAGCGCAGGATTTGCAAAGCATACCAGGCTATGGCGAGCGGCTGCGCGACGCGCGTTTTAGTGTCGAGGCGTCGGAGGACTTGACGGCGGCGTGGGCGGTTATCCTGGCCGAACGCTTCGACATGTATAAAAGGCTGCGTCACGAGACCAAGAAAGCGGGCAAGCCCTCGGGCGACGATTCGTTCTACAATTCCTATGCGCGGCTGGTCGAGCTGGTGCAGGCCGGCGATCTGGGCGGTGGACGCTTCACGGCACTCAAAGGGTGAAAAGAGCGCCGGTTGATCGATACCCATCCCTTGCGCCATAGTCTGCCGCGTTGGCGATTCGGACGGCAGGTAAATGCCTAAAACAGCGATGATCACCGGCGTGACCGGCCAGGACGGCGCCTATCTGGCGGCCTTCCTGCTGCGCAAGGGTTATGCCGTGCACGGCATCAAGCGTCGCTCCTCCAGCTTCAACACCGAGCGCGTCGATGCGCTGTATCGCGACCCGCATGAAAAGGGCGTGACCTTCACCCTGCATTACGGCGATCTGACCGACGCTACCAATCTCATTCGCCTGGTGCAGGAAATCCAACCCGACGAGCTGTACAATTTGGGCGCGCAGAGCCACGTCAAAGTGAGCTTCGAGACGCCGGAATACACCGCCAACTCCGACGCGCTGGGCACGTTGCGCCTGCTCGAAGCCATCCGTTTGCTCAAGCTGGAGAGCAAGACGCGCTTCTATCAGGCCTCGACTTCGGAAATGTTCGGCCGCGTTGTCGAAACACCACAAAACGAACGCACGCCGTTCGTGCCGCGCAGCCCCTATGGCGCGGCCAAGCTCTACGCCTATTGGATGACGGTGAATTATCGCGAGGCCTATGGCTTGCATGCGAGCAACGGCATTCTGTTCAACCACGAAAGCCCGATGCGCGGCGAGACCTTCGTGACGCGCAAGATCACCCGCGCGGTGGCGGCGATCGCGCATGGCACGCAGGACATGCTGTGGCTGGGCAATCTCGACGCCAAGCGCGATTGGGGCCATGCGCGCGACTATGTCGAGGGCATGTGGCTGATGTTGCAGCAGGACAAGCCCGACGATTACGTGCTGGCCACCGGCGAGAGCCATTCGGTGCGCGAATTCGTCGAACAGTCTTTTGCCGCGATCGGCCGGCGTATCGAATGGCGCGGCCAAGGTGTCGAAGAGCAGGGCGTCGATGCCAAAAGCGGCCAGGCCTTGGTGCGCATCGATCCGCGTTATTTCCGTCCCACCGAAGTCGATGCCTTGCAAGGCGACGCAGCCAAGGCGCGTAAGATGTTGGGTTGGCAGCCGCGCATTGGGTTTGCCGAATTGGTGCGCGAGATGGTCGATGCCGACATGAAAGCCGCCGCCGCCGAGCCCAAGCGCTACGGCAAGCAGGACTGATGATGGCGCCGCCGCTTACAACCCCCTTGGCTGGCAAGCGCGTCTATGTCGCCGGCCATAGCGGCATGGTCGGCTCGGCCATCATGCGCCGCCTGGCGCGGGAGAATTGCCAACTCCTGACCGCGCCGCGGGCTGAACTCGATCTGTTGCGGCAGGATCAAACCGATGCTTGGTTTGCCCGGCAGCGGCCGGAGCTGGTGTTTATGGCCGCCGCCAAGGTGGGCGGCATCCATGCCAACGACACCCAACCGGCTGAATTTCTCCACGACAATTTGGCCATCGCCACCAATGTGATCCAAGCTGCACATCGCTCGGGCGTCGCCAAGCTGTTGTTCTTGGGCTCGTCGTGCATTTACCCGAAGGAGGCGGTGCAGCCGATCGGCGAGGATGCGTTGCTGACGGGCCCGCTCGAGCCGACCAACCAGTGGTATGCCATCGCCAAGATCGCCGGCATCAAGCTGTGCCAGGCCTATCGGCGGCAATACGGCAGCAATTTTATCGCTGCCCAGCCGACCAATATCTACGGCCCGAGCGACAATTTCGATTTGCTGACCAGCCACGTGCTGCCGGCGCTGTTGCGCAAGGCGCATGAGGCCAAGCAGCGCGGTGACAATAGCCTCGGCGTGTGGGGCAGCGGCCGACCGCGCCGCGAATTCCTGCATGTCGACGATCTGGCCGATGCCTGCGTGTTCCTGATGCAGCATTACGACGAGGCCGAGATCGTCAATGTCGGGACCGGCGAGGACATTGCCATCGCCGAATTGGCGCGGCTGATTGGCGAGATCGCCGGCTTCAAGGGTCAACTGCAATTCGATGCCAGCAAGCCCGACGGCACCATGCGCAAGCGGCTCGACGTAACCAAGCTCTCTGGCCTGGGTTGGCAGGCCAACATCGGCTTGAAAGACGGTATCGCCGCCACTTATCGCTGGTATCTCGAGCACCAACCGCGCGTCTAAATTCCCTGTTGCTCGATTGCCTTATGTTCATCGCGCGGGCGATTGACACCCTATTACCCGGACCGCATATTCGCCGCATCGTCGGTTCCCGCAAGGGACGAAAAAGGGAACGCCGTGCGGCTTGAAGAGCGATCTTCCAGCCAATACGGCGGCTGCCCCCGCAACTGTGAGCGGCGAGCGACGGTCCGGCATACGCCACTGAGGCCTGAAAATCTCGGGAAGGCAGGACCAACGCTAAGACCCGCAAGTCAGGAGACCTGCCGGCGAGAGCGTCATCTTTTCCCTCGGACGGGTGGTTCGATGGAGCGGATAACCGTTGGCGGTGACGCGCTGTTCGTCACTTTTGCCAATGGGGGAATCCCTATGTCGTCGTTTCCATGCCTGAAATCACCGCCGCGCGCGGTGTTGGCGCTGGGCGTTTTGCTGTTGTCGTCGCTTGCCGCCATGGCACAGCCTGCGACCAATGTCGCGGCCACCGTGTTGCCCGACACCATAGTCACCGCCACGCGCGAAGAAACGCCGATCGACCAAGTGCCTAACGCGGTCACGGTGATCGACCGGCCGACCATCGAACAGCGCCAGTATCGTAGCCTGAGCGACATCCTGAATGACGTGCCGGGACTGTCGGTCAC
>JBBSNV010000225.1:0-4497 GCA_038260375.1 Reyranellales bacterium | reverse complement strand
GCGCAGGGTAGGAAAGCGCAGCAAGGTGAAATCGACCGCTGGGTTGGCGCGGCCTTTAGCGTGCCAGGCAAACAAGCCCGCGCAGATCGCGCCCGACACCAGCAAGGCGATGGTGGCGGGTACGGGAATGGCGCCGCGGCCGATGGTTTCGAAGCCGAACACCAGCCCGGCCAAGGCCAAACCGATCAGCGCGAAGCCGCGCACATCGAGCTTCGGCACGTCGGCTTCCTTGACGTTCTCGATCAACTTGGTGACCAGCACTACGCCCAGCAAGCCGATCGGAATATTGATGAAGAAAATCCACGGCCAGGAAAAGTAGGTGACGATAAAGCCGCCGAGCGGCGGGCCGATCACCGGACCGATCAAAGCCGGCACGGTGAGATAGGACATGGCGCTGACCAGCCGTGCTTTGGGGATCGAGCGCAGCATGATGAGCCGGCCGACCGGTACCATCATCGCCCCGCCCATGCCCTGGAACACGCGCGCCGCCACCAGCTCGGGCAAGGTGCTCGACAGGCCGCAGGCGATCGAGCCCAGCATGAAGACGACAATGGCGGCACGGAAGATGGTGCGGGCGCCGAACCTGTCGGCCATCCAGCCACTGACCGGAATGAAAATCGCCAGGCTGAGCAGATAGCACGTGATGGCGAGGTTGAGCCGCAGCGGGTCTTCGTGCAGGGAGGCTGCGATCGACGGCAACGCGGTGGCGATCACCGTGGAGTCGAGGTTCTCCATGAACAGCCCGCAGGCGACGATCAGCGGTATGACGACGTAGCGCGAGGGCGCCCACTTCATGGCGAACGATCCGGACCGGAATTGCACGGCGATATCGGGAGTTTACGCGCAGCCGCCGCCAAAATGTAATGCTTTTCCACGGCGGGAGCCATGCGCCCGGATTTACGCGGATACTTGTATAGTTAGGCCAACACGGGAGTTCAGCACAATGTCAGCCAGCGATGCGGCCCAGAACGCGGCAAAGAAATTCGATCCGTCGCGGGCCGCTGAGTACGACCAGCAGAGCCGCATCGCACTGGCCGGCTACGACGCATGCCACGAACTGGCGGCCGGCATGCTGATCGCCACTCTGGGCGAGAACAAACCCGCCAACGTGCTGATCGTCGGCGCCGGCACCGGCCAGGAAATGCTTATCATGGGCAAGGTGGAAAAGCAGTGGCGCTTCACCGCGGTCGATCCTTCGCCGCCAATGGTCGAGCTGGGCCAGGACCGCGTCGCGGCCGCAGGGCTATCGGCGCGCACCGAATTCGTATTGGGCACGGTCGAGGATTTGCCGCGCGATGCGCACTTCGATGCCGCCACTTTGATCGGCGTGTTGCACCATTTGCCGGGCGAAGTGGCTAAGCACGAAATCCTGAATTCGATCGCGGCGCGGCTGAAGCCGGGCGCACCGCTGATCCTGGCCGGCAACCGCACGCGCTATGCCGAGCACCCGCTGCTATTGACGGCATGGCGGCAGCGCTGGCGCATAAACGGCGCCTCGACTGAGGAGATCGACGCTAAGATCGGCAAGATCCTGCAAGGCGCCGATCCGCCAGCTTCCGACCAGGCGATCGCCGACTATCTGGCGCAAGCCGGGTTCAACGCCCCGACCCTATTCTTCTCCAGCCTGTTCTGGGGCGCCTGGATCGCGTTACGCCAAGGCGCCCCAGTTTCGGGCTAAAGAGGCAAGGATTAGAGTTTGTAGATGTAGTCGTTCAGCGCATGGCGGGAATCCTCGTACGCCTTGTCCGCCGCAATGTGGTCCTTGTCCAACGCTTCGATAGCGTTCTCCTGCTCGCTCAGCTTGGCCAAGTAACGCTTGTAGAGATCCGAGCCCGATGGCGCGGCGCGCAAATTATCGCGCAAGCGGTTCTGGTCCTCAACCAACGCCTTGCGCTTGGCGATGGTGTCGTTGACGCGTCTTTGCTTGCCCGCCACGTCCTGCTGCAACGACACCAGTTTGCTCAAAGCATCGCGCAGGCTGCGGTCGATCTCGGTATCGCGCACGAACACGTTGATCTGATCGGCGTTGGCACTGCTCAAGTACAAAGTCTGCAGCACCGGCCGTTCGATGGCGAACTCCACCACCGTTTGGCTGCCGGCCGCTACTTGGGTCGGGATGCGCCAGCGATTCTCGCTGATGGTGACAGTCTTGGCGTCGGGCTTGACGATGGTCCAACCGATCAGTTGTGGTTGTTCCAGAATCAGGCTGCGCGCCTCTTTGGCCGGGGCTTTTATGCGGTAGGTCGTGGTCTGTTGCTCTGTCACGGTATAGCTGAAGATGCCTTGCGAGAAGCTGCCGCGCGTGAAGCGGCGCGCGGTTTTCACCTCGCGCTCGATGATGGTCTTGTTGTCGATGGCATAGCTCAGCAGGCGCATGTCGCCAGCCGGCAGGCCGGACAATCGCGCATCGCCGACATAGCTGTTCTCGCCCGGCTTGCCGCCGCGCTCGTAGATGGTGACGATGCCGGCCGGCAGGCCGCTGTCGCCGTCGTTGCGCAGCTCGAACGCCGCCAACGGATTGCGCGGCGCGATCTCGGGCTGATAAAGCGACAGCCGCTTGATCGGGAGTTCGCGGTCCAGGATCGGGATGGTCAGAGTTTGACCGGCCCCGACATTGACCGGTTGGCCGAAATGGAACGACACCTGGGTCGCAGCCTCGGCAGCCAGCGCTTGGTTGATCGCGGTCGATTGCGCAACCGGCGCCGGCATTGTAACGCTACCCCGACCGGCAAAGTTACCTTCCAGCTTCATCGTCGGCGCAGGCGGAGGCGATGCGGCGGGCGGGGCGATACCGAACCCTTTCGGCTTCTCGTCCCGGCGATTTCGATCGAATAAGCCGTCCGCCACCTCACCCTGATCAGCGCGCGGCAATATCCGGCCCAGCACTTCGAGCGGTACTTCCGGCCGTTCGACGTAATAGGCTTCGTACAACGCCTGGCGGAAGGTCACCGGCCGGCCCGACACCAAAGTCAAATCGACATTCTTCCAATCCTGGCCGGTCATGTTTTCCAGCACTGCCCAGCCCTGCACCGCGGCCTTGGTGCCATTGACGTCGTTGGGCAAGGTGACGCGATAGGAAGCTTTCCACACTGGAGCGCCGACCAGATAGGCCGCGCGCACCAGCCGTTTGCCGCTGCCGCGTAGCGAGATCGAGAAGGTGCGGTTGTCACGCGCGCGATTGGCTTGTACCGCCACCAGCGCATCGCCCACCTGTTTGCGCAAGGTGGGATCGGAAAACTGCAGGCCTTCGGCGGTCTCCAGAATGAACTGATCGATGCCCTGCGTCGTCAGCAACGACACGCGATGGCGCTGTGATAACTCTTTGCCGTCGGGCGATGTTACGGGTTCAGTGGTGACGCCGATGACACGGCCGGTCAATTGGCGCGGGCCGGCGATGCTGATCTCGGCGCCCTTCAACGCTTCCAATAAAGAGGAGGCCGATTGCAACGCCTCGGGGCCGAACGGCAGGCTGGTGAAAGTCTGGTTGAGCGGATCCTTGCCCGGCAAGCCGATCGCGCCGATGCCGCCTTTGTCGTCGTAAACGACTAGGCTTTTGAGCACGTCATCGACCTGGTCGAGTTTGACCGACAGCTTGAGGTCGGCGTTGCCGTCGATCTCAGCTTCGTATTCGAAATAGCCCACGCCGCCCGAAGACAGCATGACGCGCTTGAGGACCAATTCTTGCGCGGACGCGGTGGATGCTGTGGCCAACGTCGCGAACGAAGTGGCGAACGCGGCGGCAACGGCCAGGTTTCGAATGTTCATGAAGCTCCCTTGAGATCGTTTTAGCGTTTGAACAACGCAGTCAGAGCATCGAAAGCTAATATGACGCAATCATGGCGACTCTTATGGCCGCGCACCGGGATAAAATAATCCAGTTCGGCCCAGCCGTCTTCGGCCGCCGCGCCGTCCTTGAGAAAGGCCAGCGCCGTTGCCTGCGCCGCCGCGGCTTTCTGCGCCGAAAGCCCGGTCGCGTGGTGGCCGACCATGGCGGCCGAAGCCTGGCATAACAGGCAGCCCCGCGTGACGTGTTTGAGCTCGGCGATGCTGCCGTCACTTGCGAACTTGGCCTGTAAAGTCACACGATCGCCGCAAAGCGGATTGTCCCGAGTGACCGTGGCGTCGGGTTGCGGCAGCGATCCTGCCGCAGTCGTGTCGCGCGCCAACTCGACGATGGCCTGCTGATAGAGCGCGTCGCTCATGTCAACAGCCGGCGCGCTTGGTCGAGCCCGGTGAGCAGCGCATCGATATCGCCGTCGTCGTTATAGGGCGCGATGCTGGCCCGCGTGGTGCCGGCAATGCCGAGCCGCGCCATCAAGGGCTGCGCGCAATGATGTCCGCCGCGCACCGCCACACCGAAGCGATCGGCGATCTGGCTGACGTCATGCGGGTGAATGCCGTCGATGGTGAAGGAGATCACCGGCACCCTGCCCTGCAGTCCGGCCGGGCCGATCACCTGCGTACCTTTGACCGATGTCAGGCCGTCAAGCAGCCGTT
>JBBSNV010000224.1:0-4515 GCA_038260375.1 Reyranellales bacterium | reverse complement strand
GCGCCTCCACCAAACTCAACTGATCCCTACCCTTCACAGCCATCCTGCCCTCCGCCTATCTCTCCGACAGAGAATCACAACAGGAGGTTTTTGCAACAGTCCCTCAAGGGGAGAGGTGAAAATTACGACTAACGCCGCCGCCGAAACGGCAGCGCAGCCAAGGTCACCAGATCGGCTTCGCGCTCGCCTTCGACCCCGATCGGCATATTCAGGCGACGCGGCGTGTTGCTTCGAGAGCCAAACAAGCGATCCCAAAAGCTGAACACCGTGCCGTAATTGGCATCGGTGTCGGCGCGCACCGCGTGGTGATGCACCCAATGGATCGACGGCGTAACGATCAGCCACGACAACGGCCGCTCCACCCAGCCCGGCACGCGCAAATTCGAATGATGGAACAAGGTCGCCACTAGCACCAAGACCTCGAAAGTCAGCACCGAAGCCAGCGGCAGTTTCAGCGCCACCATGATCGCCGCCCGCGCCAGCGCGCTCAAGATCACCTCGCCGGAGTGGAAACGCACCGCCGAACTGGTGTCGAGGAATTCGTCGCGGTGATGCACGTCGTGGAACCGCCACAGCAAGGTCCAGCGATGATTGGCGCGGTGCCACCAATAGATCAAGAAATCCAGCACCACCAAATCGAGCAGCAGCCCGGCCGAACCGCTCCACCAGCCTGGCCGCCACGCCGGCACGATCGCGGCCTCGGCCGCCAGCCGAGTGAGCGGCACCACGATCAGCACCGACAAGACGCTGTTGGCCAGCCAGAACGCCAGATTGCGTGCCAGCCGCCGCCAGCCCGGCGCGGCAAGGTCGCGCGCCAGACGGGCGGCTGGCGGTATCGGCGCGGCTGGGGCCACATGTTCGATCAAAAACAGCGCGACAAACCAGGCGCCGATCAGCGCGATTTTCCAACCCAGCAGCGTTGCGACGGCCGTTTCCATGCCCCATCATATTAGAGCAGCGGTCCCGGTTTGGCCGCATGGAGAGTTCTATGTCCGCTAAAAAATTCGCGGGCGATACGCCGCTGGTCGGCGTGCCGGCCTGCATCAAGGATATCGACACCACGCATTTTCACGCGGTGCAGGAGAAATACCTGACCGCGTTGCGCGACGCCGCCGGTACTGCACCGCTGATCATCCCAGCTTTCGGTTGGGATGTGCTGCCGCTCGATGGGCTGCTCGACACGATCGACGGCGTATTGCTGACCGGCAGCCCGTCCAATGTCGAGCCCCAGCATTACGGCACCAGCAGCCGCGACGGCGTCCAGCACGACCCACAACGCGACGCCACTACCCTGCCGCTGATCCGCCGCGCCATCGAACGCGCGGTGCCCTTGCTGGCAATCTGCCGCGGCATTCAAGAACTGAACGTGGCCCTGGGCGGCTCGTTGCATCAGCATGTCGAGGAACTGCCCGGCCGCATGGATCACCGCAGCCCGCGTGGCCGGCCGCTCGAGGAGCGCTATGCGCCGCGCCACGACATCGCCTTGACCAAAGGCGGCTATCTGGCCGAGCGCTTGGGCTGTAACAGCATCATGGTCAACTCGCTGCACGGCCAGGGCATCGATCGGCTGGCCAACAATTTGGTGGTCGAAGCCACGGCTGAAGACGGCACCGTCGAAGCGGTGCGCGTCGGTAACGCGCAAGCTTTCGCGCTGGGCCAGCAATGGCATCCCGAATTTCGCGCCACCGACACTCCCGTATCGCTGTCGCTGTTCCAAGCGTTCGGCGATGCCTGCCGCGAGCGCGCGGCGCGGCGGCGCTTGAACGCGGCGGCCTAGGAGCAAGCCATGCCAGACGTTTCCCAAAAGCCGCCCTCCGGCGGCGGCGCTCACAAAGCAACGTCAACGCCTTCGGGCGATAATCGACGCAAGGATTTCTACGGTCGCATCGCGCCGCTCAATATGGCGCCGCTATGGGAGAGCCTGCATCAATTGGTGCCGCCGCAACCGGCGCCGCAATACGGCCCGGCACTGTGGCGTTACGAACAGGTACGGCCCTATCTGCTAGAATCGGGTGGGCTGATCACGGCCAAGGAAGCGGTGCGCCGCGTACTCATTCTCGAGAACCCGGCGATGGCCGGCCAGGCGCGCATCACGCCGACGCTCTATGCGGGCTTGCAGCTGATCCTGCCGGGCGAGGTGGCGCCCGCCCATCGCCACACCCAATCGGCGCTGCGCTTCATCGTCGAAGGCGACGGCGCCTATACCGCGGTGGATGGCGAGCGCACCACCATGCGCGAGGGCGATTTCGTCATCACGCCCAGCTGGACCTGGCACGACCACGGCAACGACAGCCAGCAACCGATGGTCTGGCTCGACGGGCTCGATATTCCACTGCTACAGATGTTCAACGCCGGCTTTGCCGAGAACGGCGAAGACGACGCGCAAACTGTAACAAGACCCGAAGGCGATTCGCCCGCACGCTACGGTGCAGGCATGTTGCCGGTCGATTGGCAGCCCTCCAGCCGCACCTCGCCGCTGTTCAATTATCCCTACAGCCGCACCCGCGAGGCGCTCGACGCCATGCGCCGGCGCGAGCAATGGGATCCCTGCCACGGGCTGAAGCTGCGCTTCATCAACCCCGCGACCGGCGAATCGGCGATGCCGACCATCGGCACCTACATGCAGTTGCTGCCCAAGGGCTTCCAGACCGCGCCCTATCGCTCGACCGATGGCACGGTGTTCGCGGTGGTCGAGGGCAGCGGCCAGACCACAATCGGCGGTCAGAGTTTCACCTGGGGCAAGCGCGACATCTTCGTGGCGCCGAGTTGGGCCAAGATCAAGCATCAGGCCGATAGCGAGGCGGTTCTGTTCTCCTTCTCCGACCGGCCAATCCAGCAAAAGCTCGATCTGTGGCGCGAAGCCAGAGGAACCTGAATGCGGCGGAAAATAGGGATTCGTCATCCTGAGCGAAGCTAAGGATCTTGCGTCACCGTCAAAGACCTTTGATCTAGAGATGAGATGTCTCGCTACGCTCCACATGACAAGCAAAAACTAACGCTCTTGCCCCGATCCGACTTTCCACGATAATCGCCGCCGATTGTTGGTTTCCCAAACAAACGGGTTCAGCGCCATGGCTCATGTTGTTCCCTTGTGGCAGATCCCTTCCGTGCCGGTCGCCGGCAGCAGCGATCTCTTTCCGGTGCGCCGCATCTATTGCGTTGGACGCAATTATGCGGGGCATGCGCGCGAGATGGGTTTTGACCCGGCCAGCCAGCCGCCGTTCTTTTTTTCCAAGCCAGCCGATGCCATCGTGATTTGCACCGATCAAGCGGAACCGATACCGGTGCCTTATCCGCCCGCGACCAAGGACTTGTATTACGAAATGGAGCTGGTGGCGGCGCTCAACAGAGGCGGCGCCGACATTAAGGTCGAGGACGCGCTGAGCTATGTGTTCGGTTATGCGCCGGGCCTCGACATGATGCGGCGCGATCTGCAGGACGTCGCACGCGAAGGCGGTCTGCCATGGGACATGGCGAAAGGCTTCGACTGTTCGGCGCCTATTGGAGCGATTAAGCCATCGGCACAAATCGGCCATCCGGTCACAGGCCGTATCCAGCTCAAAGTTAACGACAAAGTCCGACAAAGCGCCGACCTAAGTGAACTGATCTGGAATGTGGCTAAGATAATTTCCAACCTGTCCAGGTTGGTTACCTTGGCAGCGGGCGATTTAATCTATAGCGGCACGCCTGAAGGCGTTGGTTCGGTGTTTAAGGGCGATCGACTGGAAGGCAAGATCCAGGGCGTTGGTAAGATTTCCTGCGTGATTGCGTGACGAGCGTTGCTATTTCATTAGTCCAACCAATGTTCCTTGCTTCAGCGCAACACCTCTTGCTCCGCCCTGCTAATCGGCGATAATCGCGCCTGATTGCTGGTTCCCCAAACAAACGAGTTCAGCGCCATGGCCCATGTTGTCCCCTTGTGGCAGATTCCTTCCGTGCCGGTGGCCGGCAGCAGCGATCTCTTCCCGGTGCGTCGCATCTATTGCGTAGGGCGCAACTATGCCGCCCATGCACGCGAGATGGGCTTCGATCCCGACCGCGAGCCGCCATTCTTCTTCTCCAAGCCGGCCGACGCCATCGTGCTGTGCACCGACCCAGCCAAGCCGACCTCGGTGCCCTATCCGATGGCGACCAAGAACTATCACTACGAGATGGAGCTGGTGGTGGCGCTGAAAAAAGGCGGCGCCAACATCAAGGTCGAGGACGCGCTTGCTTGCGTGTTCGGCTATGCCTGTGGCCTCGACATGACGCGCCGCGACGTGCAGTTCGCCATGCGCGATAAGGGCCGGCCCTGGGACATGGGCAAGGGCTTCGACCATTCCGCGCCGATCGGGCCGATCGTGCCGGCGGCGAATCTGGACCCGACCAAAGGCCGCATCGAGCTGAAGGTCAACGGCACGACCAAACAGAAAGCCGATCTGGGCGACCTGATCTGGAGCGTGGCCGAAACGATTTCCTATCTCTCAGGCCTGATGATCCTGGCGCCCGGCGATTTGATCTATAGCGGCACGCCCG
>JBBSNV010000223.1:0-4534 GCA_038260375.1 Reyranellales bacterium | reverse complement strand
TAGATTTCGCGCGCGGAATTGCCGAACGCGGGAATGAAGCGTTCCAGCGGCGTCGGCACGGGCGAAAACGTGTTCGTCTCGTGCTTCATCATCGCGATGACGATGCGCAAGCTTGAGCCCCCTATCCCTGCAAAAGAAATGCCTTAAGCGCAGCCACGATCTTTCACGCTGCCGTCACAGTGAGTCAACGATGATCGGGCGGAGTCGGCCGATTTTTCAGCAGCAAGATGGCCGTTGCTGCAAATGCGAGCGTGTTGCCGTCGATTCAGGCGGGTTTTGCGCAAGCGCTAAGCAGCGCAGCTTCAGGCTTAGATCGTGAAGTCGATATTGGCGTTTTCCGACCCGACGCCCGCCTGGCGCGCGCTGGTGCAGATCGTCGATGCTGATGGCATCCAAGGTTGTCATTAGCGCCCGGTCGGCCTCGGCCAGAGCGGGCGAAATAACCCTCTGCTGCAGATCCGACACTGGCGGCAGCTCGGCGATGCCCTCGACTTCGGTGACGATGCGCACGATCTCGCCCAGAGTGATGCGCCGGCGCTCGCGCGCCAGCTTATAGCCGCCACGCGGTCCCCGCACGCCAATCAGCACGCCCTGGCGCACCAGGCCCTGCAATACCGGCTCGAGATAGCGCTGCGGCACGTTCTGCCGCTTGGTGATGTCGCCCGAGCGCACCGTGCGATCCACCGCATTGAGCGCCACGTAGAGCACCGCTTCGATCGCCAGGGTCGCTTTGCGTGAAATGGCTGCCATCTCAGCCGGCCTTGGCTTTACCGGCCACACCGGTCGAGCCAAAGCCGCCGGCGCCGCGAGCGGTTTCCGACAGGTTGGCTACTTCTTGCCACTGCGCGCGGGCGTAGCGCGCGATCACCATCTGGGCGATGCGCATGGCGCGGGTAACGATGAAATTTTCCGGACCGTGATTGATCAAGATCACGCCGATTTCGCCGCGATAATCGGCATCGATGGTGCCGGGGGCGTTCAGCACCGTGACACCGTTCTTGGCCGCCAGGCCCGAGCGTGGCCGAATTTGTGCTTCGAAACCTTCGGGTAAAGCGATGGCAATGCCGGTCGGCACGATGGCGCGCTGGCCCGGCGCCAACACCATGTCGCGCTCGACCGCGGCCAGCAGATCCATGCCTGCAGCATGCTCGGTGGCATAGGAAGGCAGCGGCAGGTCGGCCGCATGTGGCAGACGTGTGACGGCTATGGCGGAATAGTTGCTCATTGCGACTTACTCAGCCGCGGCAAAGTAGCGGGCGATGCGTGCCGCCAGACGCTCGGCCACTTCGTCCTTGGCCAAAGTCGGCCAATCCTCGACGCCAGACGCGCTGACCAGATGCACCGTGTTGCGGTCGCCGCCGAACGTGCCGGTGGTGGCGGAGACATCGTTGGCGACGATCCAGTCGCAATCCTTGCGCGCGCGTTTGGACTGGGCATTGGCCACGACATTCTCGGTCTCGGCGGCAAAGCCGATCACCAACGCTGGGCGGCGCGCGCCTTTTTGCGCCAGGGTGGCGAGAATATCGGGATTGGCCGCCAGTTCGATGCCGGGCGGCGGTGCACCGGGCGATTTCTTGATCTTGTGGTTGGCGAGCTTGACCACTTTCCAATCGGCCACCGCCGCAGCACAGACCGCAACATCGGACGGCAGCGCAGCCAGACAACCGGCCAGCATCTGCTCGGCGGTTTCGACATGCACCACTTTCACACCTAGCGGATCGGCCTGCGCGGTCGGCCCGGCAACCAAGATGGTCTCCGCACCAAGACGCGCCAGCGCGCGGGCAATAGCGTGGCCCTGCTTACCGGAGGAATGGTTGGAGATGTAGCGCACCGGATCGATCGGCTCGCGGGTGGGACCGCTGGTGATCAGCGCGCGTCTTCCTGCCAAAGGTCTCTCACCCGACAGCGCGGCATGGATGGCAGCCACGATCTCTTCCGGCTCCGCCATGCGGCCGAAACCAAATTCATTGCAGGCCATGGCGCCTTCATTGGGCCCGACCGTCAGAACGCCGCGCGATTTCAGGAGGCGCAGATTTTCTTGCGTCGCTGCGTGGTCCCACATGCGCACGTTCATGGCGGGCGCGATCAGCACCGGCTTGTCGGTGGCCAGCAACACGGTGCTGGCCAGATCGTCGGCCATGCCCTGGGCCATGCGCGCCATCAAATTGGCAGTGGCGGGCGCCACCACCAACAGATCCGCCTGGCGCGAAAGCTGGATGTGGCCCATCTCGCTTTCGTCGGTCAGCGAGAACAGCTCGCGATAGACCTTGTCCTCGGTCAGCGCCTGCAGCGAAAGCGGCGTGACGAATTGCGCGCCGGCCTCGGTCAGCACCGCACGCACGGCCATGCCCTGCTTGCGCAACAGGCGCACCAGTTCCAGCGATTTGAAGGCGGCGATGCCGCCCGCGACGATCAGCAGAATGCGTTTGCCCTGCAGCATGGCGAGGCTCCGCTAAAAATTACGTTGAATGGCTGTAGTAAAACTAGATTCCCCATCCTTATTTAGCAAGAGCATCCACAGCCTTGCCAGCCGACATTTGTGGCGGTCGATACAACGGCTCGGCCATACTCCGGCGCATCATGAGTTTTGATTTCGAGATTCCAAAAAGATGCTGCGCCTAGAGCAAATAGGAACAGCGCGGATTCGCAGGCTCTATCTCAAATAAGCAGCGCCACCACGGCCACGATCAGCGCCACCGCGGCAATCGCCTCGGCGCGGCTGATGCGGATACGGCGATGGCGCGCCTGGGCCTCGTGCTCGGCGGCGCTGCGGCGCTGTGTGGACAGTACTTCCAAATTCTCCATCAGCCGCGGCAGGCGCTCCAAGGTCTTGCGCGCTTCGGTGAGTGCGCGCTCGATCCGCGCCCGCGGGCCAAAATTGGCAATCATCCAATCTTCGATCAGCGGCTGCGACAATTCCCAAATATTGACGTCGGGATTGAGCCGTACGCCCATGCCCTCGGCCATCAGCATGGTCTTTTGCAGCAGCAGCAATTCGGGCTGCACCGCCATCTCGAATTGCTCGGTGACGCGGAACAATTGGGCCATCAATCGGGCGACGGAAATATCGTGCGAAGCCTTGCCGAAAATCGGCTCGCCGATCGAGCGGCAGGCTTGAGCGAACACTTCGATCGATTTGTCGGCCGGCACATATCCGGCGCGGAACTGCACGTCGGCCACGGTGTGGTAGTCGCCCTGCAGGACGGCGATGAGCAATTCGGCCAGGTAACGTCGCGTGGCTTGATCGACCCGGCCCATGATGCCGAAATCGACCGGGATCACCACGCCCTGCTCGTCGACGAAGGCGTTGCCGCCATGCATGTCGCCGTGGAAGAAGCCGTCGCGGAACACCTGATAGAAAAACGCCTCGGCCGATTTCTTCAGCACCGCGTTGATGTCGTGACCGGCCGCGATCAGCTTCTCGCGCTCGTCGATCGGAATGCCGCGAATGCGCTCGACCGTCAACACGCGCTGCGAAGTGCGCTGCCAATCGACTTCCGGCGTGCGATAGCCGGTATCGTCGGCAAAATTCTCGCCCAACTCCTGGCAGGCCGCCGCCTCCATGCGCAAATCCATCTCCAGTCGCACCATCTCGGCGAATTCGCGCACCGAGGCCACAGGGCGCAGGCGGCGCAGATGCGGCTGGGTGAACTCGACCAGCTCCGCCAGCCAATAGAGCATGTCGAGATCGCGGGCGAAGGCGCGCTCGATATTGGGCCGCAGCACTTTGACCGCGACGTCGCGCCCGTCGGGCGTGACGGCGTAATGCACTTGCGACATCGAAGCCGCCGCCACCGGCTCGTCGTCGAATGCGGCATAAAGCTGACCGATCGGCTTACCGAACTCGGTTTCGATGGTGCGCTGCGCCACCGGGCCGGGGAAAGGCGGGATGTGATCCTGCAGCGCCGACAGATCCTCGGCCACGCGCGGGCCCAGCAAATCGGCGCGGGTCGACAGCGCTTGGCCCAGCTTGATGAAGCTAGGGCCCATTTGCTGCAAGGCACGCGCCAGCCGCTCGCCCGGCCGGCCCGGTGCGCGGCGCCAACTCACCAGCCGCGCCAGGATGACGATGGCTGGCGCTACTTTCAGCGCTTCGAGCGGAAACAGCGCGTTATGCCGGGCCAAGATGAAAGCCAGGCGCAGCAGGCGAAAAGCGTTGCGCAGAAAGCGGATCATCGCCAGGCGCTCGCTACAGCCGCCAGCCCGAATGGATGGCGACGATGCCGGCGCTCAAATTGCGATAGCGCGCGCGCTCCAACCCTGCCGCCGCGATGCGCGCCACCAACTCGTCCTGCGGCGGGAAGCGGCGAATGCTCTCCGCCAGATAGCGGTAGGAATCGCGATCGTTGGCGATCAGCCCGCCCAGCGCCGGCAACACGTTGAAGGAATAGCCGTCATAGACTTTGGCCAATAGCGGCAAGGTCACGCGGCTGAATTCGAGACAGAAGAATTTGCCACCCGGCTTCAGCACACGGCGCGCCTCAGTCAAGGCGTCGTCGATATCGGTAACGTTGCGCAGGCCGAAAGCGATGGT
>JBBSNV010000222.1:0-4538 GCA_038260375.1 Reyranellales bacterium | reverse complement strand
TTGGTGAACAAGGACGGAGCGACTTCCTTGACCCGTTGCAGCAGGCGCAGCGAGGTGAAATAGCGCGCGCCGGGCCGGATGATGGCGTAGAGCCGCGGCACAGTTTCCAGATTGTGGTTGAACACGTCAGGCTTGGCTTGCGCCACCGTTTCGATCGCGCCCTGCTTGCGCAGGAAGTCCGGCGTCAGGATCTCGATGGTGGTGTTGGGTGCGCGTTGGCGCATGGCGCCGATCATCGCCGCAAAATGCCCCGCCCCGCCATCTTCGAGATCGTCGCGATCGACCGAGGTGATCACGACGTGATGCAACCCGAGCTTGGCCACCGCTTCGGCCACGTTAGTCGGCTCATGCGGATTGAGCGCGCCCGGCATGCCGGTCTTGACGTTGCAGAAGGCGCAAGCCCGCGTGCAGGTGTCGCCCATGATCATGAAGGTGGCGTGCTTTTGCTTCCAGCACTCGCCGATATTGGGGCACGCGGCTTCCTCGCACACCGTCTTGAGGCCGAATTCGGTGACCAGTCGCTTGGTCTCGGCGTATTCGGCCGAGTTGGGCGCCTTTACGCGAATCCAGTCCGGCTTGCGCTTGACCGGGCTGTCCGGACGATGCGCCTTTTCCGGATGGCGTGCTGGTTTGCTGTCGATGCCGTCCATGACGTCACATGTGGAGGGTTCGGCCGTAAGCGTCAAGCACGGCCTCGTGCATCATTTCCGACAGGGTTGGATGGGGGAACACCGTGGCGATCAGCTCGGCCTCGGTGCTCTCCAAAGTGCGGGCGATGCTATAGCCTTGGATCAATTCGGTGACTTCGGCGCCGATCATATGCGCGCCCAGCAATTCGCCGGTCTTGGCGTCGAACACGGTTTTCACCAGGCCTTCGGCCTCGCCCAAGGCGATCGCTTTGCCGTTGCCGATGAAGGGGAATTTACCCACTTTCACCGCAATGCCTTTTTCCTTGGCTGCTGCTTCGGTCATACCCACGCTGGCCACTTGCGGCGTGCAATAGGTGCAGCCGGGGATCTTGCTGGTGTCCATCTTGTGCACGCCGGGCAAGCCCGCGATCTTTTCCACGCACATCACGCCTTCATGCATCGCCTTATGCGCCAGCCAGGGTGGGCCCGCGACATCGCCGATGGCGTATAGCCCGGGCTCGCCGGTGCGGCAGAATTCGTCGATCACGATATGGCTCTTCTCGATCTTGGCCTTGGTCTTCTCCAGGCCCATGTTCTCGACATTGCCGACGATGCCGACCGCGAGGATGACGCGATCGACCGTGATCTCCTCGGTCTTGCCGTCGGCGGCCTTCAGCGATGCGGTGACGTTGTCGGCGCCTTTCTTGAGCGCCGTGACCGAGGTGCCGGTCTTGATTTTCATGCCCTGCTTCTCGAACGCTTTTCTAGCGAAGGCAGAGATGTCGGCGTCTTCCACCGGCAACACGCGGTCCATGATCTCGACCACGGTCACGTCGACGCCCAAGGTGCGATAGAAGCTGGCAAATTCGATGCCGATCGCGCCCGAGCCGATCACCAATAAGGATTTGGGCATCGCGGTCGGCACCATCGCTTCGCGATAGGTCCAGATCAGCTTGCCGTCCGGCTCCATGCCGGGCATCGAGCGTGCCCGAGCGCCGCTGGCGACGATGATGTTCTTGGCGCTCAAGGTACCGATGCTCTTGTTGTCTTTGACGACGTCGAGCTTGCCGCCGCCCAGCAGAGTGGCGTGGCCGTCAAACACCGTGATCTTGTTCTTCTTCATCAGATGTTTGACGCCGTTGGTGAGCTGCGACGAGACCTTGCGCGAGCGCTCGATGATCTTGCTGAAATCGATGCTGACGCCTTCGACCTTGAAGCCGAAATCGGCGGCATGCTTGATCAGGCTATAGACCTCGCTCGAGCGCAGCAGCGCCTTGGTCGGAATGCAGCCCCAGTTCAGGCAGATGCCGCCCATGTTCTCGCGCTCGACCACCGCCGTCTTCATGCCGAGTTGGGCCGCGCGGATCGCGGCGACATAGCCGCCCGGCCCGCCGCCGATGACGATAAGATCGAAACTGGTTTCGGCCATCGTTGCTGCTCTCAAATCTTCTGCAAATGCTCGACCGTGCGCTCGTTGCGCACATTGCCGGTGTTGAGCGTGTCCTTGGGCTCGATCAGCATCACCTCGGTGCCGGGCTCGGCCACTGGCAGATGCTCCACGCCATGCGGCACAATGATGAATTCGCCCGGGCCAACCACCGCCTCGCCTTCGCGGAATTTCATCGTCAGCCGGCCCTTGGTGACGAAGAACAATTCGTCCTCGGTGTCGTGGTGATGCCAGACGAATTCGCCTTCGAGCTTAACCAGCTTGACGGCGCAATCGTTGACCTCGCCCACCACTTTGGGCGACCAGCGCTCGGTGAAGCGGGCGAACTTGTCGTCGAGATTGATCTTTCTCATGGCGCTTCCTAGAGCAGCATCGTGGTGGGCCGCTCGATATAGCTCTTGAAGGTCTTCAGCCACTGCGCGCCCAGCGCGCCGTCGATCACGCGATGATCGGCCGATAAGGTCACGTTCATCATCTTGGCCACTTTGATCTCGCCGCGCTCGACGATGGCGCGATCTTCGCCGGCGCCGATCGCAAGGATCGCGGCCTGCGGCGGATTGATGATGGCGGAGAATTCGTGGATGCCGAACATACCCATATTGGAAATGGTAAAGCCGCCGCCTTGAAATTCTTCGAGCTTCAGCTTGCCGTCGCGCGCACGTTTGGCCAGGTCGCGCATCTCGCTGGAGATTGCGGCCAGACCCTTGAGATCGGCATCGCGCACGATTGGCGTGATCAAACCGCGATCCGATGATACGGCAACGGAAATATCGACCGCGCCGTGCAGCAACATGGCGTCGTCGGTCCACGAGGCGTTGACGTCGGGATGATCGCGCAGCGCCATCGCTGCAGCTTTGATGATCAGATCGTTGACCGAAACCTTGATCGCTTCGGATTTGCCGTTCATCTGTTTGCGTGCCTCGATCAGCGCGTCGATGCGGCAGGCGACGGTGAGGTAGATATGGGGAATCTGCTGCTTGGCTTCGGTCAGTCGCTTGGCGATGACTTTGCGCACGCCGGTATGCGGTACCAATTTATCCTGGCGTGATCCCGTCATTGTGCTGACCGGGCGCGATACCGTTGCAGGTGCGCCTGCTTTGCCGGTGCCTGAGGCCACAGCTTTATCGATGTCATCCTTGACGATGCGGCCATGCGGACCGCTGCCCTTGATGCGCGACAGATCGAGCTTGGCCTGTTCGGCCATGCGCTTGGCCAAGGGGCTGGCGAAGATGCGCTCGCCGCTCGATGGTGCCGGCGCTGGTTTCGCTATGGGCGCAGGCGCGGCCGGCTTCGCTGGTGCCGCTGGAGCAGGTGCCGGTGCGGCGGCAGCCGGTTTTGTCGCAGCAGGCGCAGCACTTGCATCCTTAATCGCCGATTTGTCTTCACCCTCTTCCAGCAGAATGGCGATCGGCGTGTTTACGGGCACGCCTTCGGTGCCCTCGGCGATCAGCAGCTTGCCAATGACGCCTTCATCGACCGCCTCGACTTCCATCGTCGCCTTGTCGGTCTCGATCTCGCAGATCACTTGGCCCGCTTTGACCGTGTCGCCCTCTTTGACATGCCACTTGGCCAGCTTGCCTTCGGTCATGGTCGGCGACAGCGCCGGCATGGTGATTTGAATGGTCATGGCGGTGTCCCAGCGAAACGAATTAGCGGTACAGTGCGGCCTTGGCCGCAGCGACGATGTCTTCCGGATGTGGCAGCGCCAGCTTTTCCAGGTTGGCGGCGTAAGGCAGCGGCACGTCGACACCCGACACGCGCTGCACCGGCGCGTCCAAATAGTCGAAAGCGTGTTCCATCATCTGCGCCGCCAGCTCCGCGCCGATGCCGGCGAACGGCCAGCCCTCTTCCACCGACACCAGCCGGTTGGTCTTCTTGACCGACTGAACGATGGTTTCGGTGTCGAGCGGCCGGATCGAGCGCAGATTGATCACTTCGGCTTCGATGCCTTCGGCGGCTAGTGCTTCGGCTGCCTTCAAGGCATGGCCAACCATGATCGAGAACGCCACGATGGTGACGTGACTACCGGTGCGTTCGATTTTGGCCTTGCCGATCGGCAGCACGAAATCTTCCGCCGTTGGCACTGGGAAGGACTGACCGTAGAGAATTTCGTTTTCCAGAAACACCACCGGGTTAGGATCGCGGATCGCCGCCTTGAGCAGACCCTTGGCATCGGCGGCCGAATACGGCGCCAGCACCTTCAAGCCCGGGCAATGCGCGTACCAACTCGCATAGCACTGCGAATGCTGCGCGCCGACGCGGGAGGCTGCACCGTTTGGACCCCGAAAAACGATCGGACAGCCCATCTGGCCGCCCGACATGTAGAGAGTCTTTGAAGCCGAGTTGATGATCGCGTCGATCGCCTGCATGGCGAAGTTGAAGGTCATGAACTCGACGATTGGTCTGAGGCCACTGAAGGCCGCGCCGACGCCTACGCCGGCAAAGCCGTATTCGGTGATCGG
>JBBSNV010000221.1:0-4541 GCA_038260375.1 Reyranellales bacterium | reverse complement strand
CCTTCTTGATGGTGTTGCCGCAGGAGATGCGGTCGGCCGGGACGCCCTGGCCCATGCACAGCTCGATCTCGCCACGGCTGGCGGTATCGAAGCTGGAGCCGACGCCGCAAAGGCGCTCGACCACCCGGGCCTCCGGGTTGGCTTTCACGGCATAGAAGATGCGGGCCAAGGGCAGGTAATCCCGCAGCTGACAATACGATTGCTCGACCAGGTCGAGATCGACGATCAGGCAGGGGGTTTCCAGATCCTGGTGCTCTTTGAGGTATCGTTGGATGCGGTCGGACATACTCTTAAATCCCGTAACTAAGGGTGAGATGCGCCGCGCGCGACCGGAAACGGTTCCGGCGCGAAGCGGCAGATCGTTGGCAGCAAGGGAAGACTTCCCTTACCGCACCGACCGCGTACTTGAATGAGGATTTTTCCGCCCGATCAAACGGACATAGCCGCGCGCACCGACGGTGGCGGCGGTAATCTTGCTTTGCTCAACTCGGAGCCGGGACTCACGCCCCGCACGAACAGCAATCATCGAATGTCCCTCCCGGAGCCGGGCTACCACCGGCATCGCCAAAAAGGACGCTTCCGTCGCTGCATAACCACTCTGTGGGCCATAGGCGCGTGCGTGGGCGTCTCGTTGGACAGATACGCCATTTGTAGTGGGATGCAAGAGAGAAATTGAAAAAAACCACAAGAAATCGTCGCGCTGTGGAAAATTTGACACAGCGGAGGCTTCAAGACCGCCACTCGACGTCTCGCGAGCGTCAACGATGGCGAGAATGTGTCACGACCCGTCGGAGCGACACGTCGGAGCGACACGTCGGAGCGACACGTCGGAGCGGTAAGTCAGAGCTGTGTCGACAGATCCGGCGGCTCGATGCGCGGCTGGCGTAGCCGCGCTACGATGACGGTGGCGACCACCAGCAGGCCGGCGGCGATTAGCAAGGTGGCGCTGATGCCGGCCCACTCCGCCAGCTTGCCCCAGATCACGCCGCCCACCGCCAAGCTGCCGAAGAACAGCATCTGATAGGCGGCGATGCCCCTGGCACGGACCCAGGCCGGCAGCACGGTCTGCACCGCCACGTTGTTGGAGGCGATGACGCAGATCCAGCCGATGCCGCCCAGCGCCGCCGCCAGGCCGACCGCGATCTCGTCGGGCACCAGCGCCATCACCACCATGCCGACGACGTAGAAGCCCATCGCCACCGGCACCGCGCCGTGCTCGCCGAAGCGTAAGCGCAAACGCGGCAAGATGAAGGCGCCCAGCACCGCGCCGGCGCCGAAGGTGGAATACAGGACGCCGAAGCCCAACGCGTCGAGCTGCAGGATCTGTCGCGCCACCAGCGGCAGCATCGGCAAGGTGCAGGCGGCGGGGATGAAGAACAGGATCGCGGTCAGCAGCACCGGGTGCAGCGTCTTGGCCTGGCGCAGATAGGCGATGCCGCCCAGCAGCCCGGCCAGGAAGCTCTCTCGCTTGGGCTTATGCTCCGGCGCCGGCCGCTTCCAGCGGTACAGCGCCAGCACGATAGCCAGGAAGGTGAGCGCGTTGACCGTGAACAGCGCCACCGTGCCGGCCACGGCGTAGAGCATGCCGCCGATGCCGGGGCCGATAGTGCGGGCGACGTTGAAGCCGGCGCTGTTCAGCGCCACGGCGGGCGGCATCAGTCGGGGCCCGACGATCTCCGGCACCGCCGCCTGCCAGCCTGGCCCGTTGAGCGCCGCGCCGACCGACAGGGCAAAGGTCAGGCCCAGCAAGTTCCACACCGACAGCGCGTCGAACGCCGCCAGGATCGCCAGCACCAACGCCGCCGCCATCATCCACAGCTGGCACACCATTATGTAGAGGCGCCTGTCGAAGCGGTCGGCCAGCACGCCGCCCACCAGGCTGAACAGCAGCATCGGCAAGGTGGAGGCGGTCGAGACCAGCGCCACATAGAACGGCGACGGCGCCAGATGGGTCATCTCCCACGACACGCCCACGGTCTGCATCCAGGTGCCGATATTGGACACCAGATTGGCGATCCAGATGCTCAAGAAGGTGCGGTCGCGCAGCGGCTCGAACGCGCCGGGAGGCGCACCGGCCGGCTTCAGAGGCGGCGGCGCCATGGACGCTGGCGGCGGCGCTGGCGGCGGCGCTGGCGGCGGCGGCTCGACAGGCAGTTCGGGATCGGGGTGATCGGCGCTCATGGACGGCCACACCTTATATGTCAGCCCGCGCCGCGTCATGCAGAGGTACAGCAGACCGGCTCTGCGCCTGCGCCGACGCGGGTTGACACCCTCTGCCCGCTCGCTTACCACGCGGCTGGCGCGGCGAGCGCCAGCGATCGGATAGGACATGAAAGCCATCATCTTGAGCGCCGGCCAAGGCTCGCGGCTGCTGCCGCTGACCCAGGACCGGCCCAAATGCCTGTTGCCGATCGGCGCCTATACCTTGCTGGAATGGCAAGTGCGCGCCATCGCGGCGGCCGGCATCACCGAGATCGCCGTGGTGATCGGCTTCAAGGCCGAGCTGATGGAAGCGGAGTTGGCGCGTCTGGCCCAGCTGGGGCCCAAAATTACGCCGATCTTCAACCCGTTCTATAAGGTGGCCGACAACACCGGGTCGTGTTGGCTGGCGCGCGAGGCGATGGCGGGCGATTTCCTGCTGGTCAACGGCGACACTCTGTTCGAGCGCGCGCTGCTGAAGCAGGTGCTGGGCAGTCCGGTGGCATCCATCACCGTCACGGTCGATCGCAAGCCGGCCTATGACGAAGACGACATGAAGGTTCAGGAGAAATCCGGCAGGCTGCTGGCGATCGGCAAGAAGCTGCCGCTCGACACCGTCAACGCCGAATCGATCGGCATGCTGCTGTTCCGCGGCGACGGCCCCAAACTGTTCCGCGACGCGGTCGAAGCCACCATGCGCACACCAGACGGCACAAAAATCTGGTACCTGCAGGTGATCCACACGCTGGCGCAACGCCAAGCCATCGCCACCGCCGATATCAGCGGGCTCGCCTGGGGCGAGGTCGACTTCCCGCCCGATCTCGACCAAGTGCGCGAGATGGTCGCGACCTGGGCGGATAGATACCCAACACCCGTCATGCTGAGCGCAGCGAAGCATCTTGCCGATGCCGCTGAAACTAACCACCGTCTAACGACACCTGCCGAAGCAAGATCCTTCGCTTCGCTCAGGATGACGAACTAGAACGCCCGGCCAAAATCTTCTCCGCCAATACCAGATCTTCGGGCTTATCGACGTCGATCGGCGCTTCGGGCTGGAGCATCACGACTGCTTCGCCCTGCACACCCACGATACGCGACAACTCGGCCATGGCGCGGGTCAGGTCGAGCCGGCCGGTGAGATAGAGCAGCAGCGGTCGTAAGCCAATGGCGGCGATCAGGCGCCACGGCTTCTTGCGGTGCTGTTCCAACGCCACCCAGAAATCGATCGCCTGCTTGGCTTGCGGCGTGAGCAACGCAAACAGATTGCAGCCCGAATAGCGCTCGCCGCCGAGTTTATAAAACGTGCGCAGCGCGCCGGGATATTTGGCCAGCACGGTCGAGCCCGCCGCCAAGGCCACGGCGATATCGGCGCCATCCTTATCGCCAACTGGCACGCGGCGGCAGAAATCGTCCACCAGCTCCGGTGTCAGCAGCGCGTGATCGGCGGTTGTCACCAACAGCGGCAAGTCGCCGCTCAGCCGCGCGATGGCGGCCGACACGCTCTGCGCCGGCGAGGCAGCGGTGGGCAAGATCTCGATCTCGCCCATGGTCACGGCGCGCTGCAGTTTGGGCAGGCCGGCGACGATGGCCGGATCGTTGGTCTGCACCACGATGCGGCGGATCGAGGCGCTGGCGCTCAGTGCATCGAGCACACGCTGCAGCATCGGGATGCCACCGACTGGGGCCAGGGCCTTGTGCGATACGCCGGCAGCAGAAGCCACCGGATCGGCAGCGCCGCGGCTGCCGGCCAGCACGAGTGCGGTGAACGTGCGCCGCTCAGCCATGGTACGTCGGCATGCGTTAGGCCAACGCTTTGTCGTAGAGCCGGTAGGTCTTGTAGGCCACGCCGCCGACCTGCTCGATCATGCGCCGCACCACGGCGTTGTTCTCCAAGATCCAGCCCAACTCGGAATGCTCGATGCCGCGTCGCCGGCCATTGGCGCGCAGCTCGTCGATCACCATCATCGCCATGGCCGCGCCCAGCGGCGTGTTGCGCAGGCTCATGCGCACGCCCATCAGGGGCACCCGAGAGCTCTTCAAGCCTTTGACCTTCAGCCGCCACAGCAGCTTGGCCCAGCCCAACGGCAGGAGCTTGCCGTTCAAATCGCCGATCGCTTCGTTGACGTTGGGCAGGCCCAGGATCATCGCCATCGGCACGCCGTCCAACTCGGCGAACCACACCAAATCGGGCACCACCAGCGGCTTCATGGTTTTGGCCGCCAGCTTCACTTCCGCCTCGGTCAGCGGCACGAAGCCCCAATTGTCCTGCCAGGCGTCGTTGAAGATGTCGATGATGATCTTCAGCTCGCTGTCGAAGTCCTTCTTGCGCATCCGGCGAAGCT
>JBBSNV010000220.1:0-4569 GCA_038260375.1 Reyranellales bacterium | reverse complement strand
GTGCACGAAGCCACCCTCACTTCAGGCTACGGCGCGGAGCTGGCGGCTTTGGTGCAGGAGAATTGCTTCTACCATCTCGAAGCGCCGATCCTGCGCGTCACCGGTTGGGACACGCCTTATCCGCACGCCCAGGAATGGGATTATTTCCCCGGTCCCGCGCGCGTGGGCCGCGCCCTCAAAGCCGTGACGGAGGCTTGAAATGGGCATTCGCACCGTCAAGCTGCCCGATGTCGGCGAGGGCGTGGCCGAAGCCGAAGTGGTCGAATGGCATGTCAAGGTCGGCGACGTCATTGCCGAGGATCAGACTCTGGCGGCGGTGATGACCGACAAGGCCACGGTCGAGATCCCATCGCCCTATGCCGGCACGGTGCTGGCGTTGGGCGGCGAAGTGGGATCGGTGCTGGCAGTGGGCGCCGAATTGGTGCGGCTGGAAGTGGCCGGCGTGGCCGACGAAGCGCCGCGTGCGGCTAACCCGACGCCAGCGAAAGCGGCTCCGCCCGCCCCACCTGCCAAGCCTGCACCCGCCAAACCTGCGCCTGTCATGCGCGAACCAGACGATGACGCACCGCCCGCTATGTCACCGCCGCCGCAGCGCTTAACCAGGCCGGCACGGGCCGAAGGCGAGAAGCCGATCGCCTCGCCCGCGATACGCCAACGCGCCCGCGAGGCCGGCATCGATTTGCGCCAAATCCATGGCTCGGGTCCTGCGGGCCGCATCGTTCACCAGGATCTCGACGCCTTTCTGCGCGGCAGCCAGGCCAAGCCCGGTCGCGGCGCGCGCGTTGCCAACGACGCGGTGGAGACGGTCAAGGTCATCGGCCTGCGCCGGCGCATCGCCAAGAAGATGGCCGAGGCGACGCGTCGTGCTGCGCATTTTGCCTATGTCGAGGAGATCGACGTCACAGCGCTGGAGGAATTGCGCGCGTCGCTCAACGCCGTCAAAACTGACGAACGACCTAAATTGACCTTGTTGCCGTTCTTGATGCAGGCGCTGGTCAAAGCGGTGGCCGAGTTTCCGCAGATGAACGCGCAATACGACGACGAAGGCGAAACCGTCGATCGTTACGGCGCGGTGCATATCGGCATTGCCACGCAAACGCCGGCTGGTCTGCTGGTGCCGGTGGTGCGCCATGTCGAGGCGCTCGATCTATGGGCAAGTGCCGCCGAAGTGCAGCGCTTGGCCAAAGCAACGCGCGATGGTAGCGCCACGCGAGAGGAATTGTCGGGCTCGACCATCACCATCACCAGCCTGGGTCCGTTGGGCGGTATCGTCACCACGCCGGTGCTCAACCTGCCCGAAGTGGCGATCATCGGCGTCAACAAGCAGGTGGTGCGGCCGGTATGGCAGAATGGCCAGTTCGTGCCGCGCACCATGATGAATTTGTCCTCGTCGTTCGATCATCGCGTGGTCGATGGCTACGACGCGGCGCGCTTCATCCAACGCCTGCGCCGATTGCTCGAAGCGCCGGCGCTGATTTTCATCGAGGATTGAGATGGCCGACATCGCAGTCAAGGTTCTGATCGTGGGCGGCGGGCCGGGCGGCTATGTCGCGGCGATTCGCGCCGGCAAGCTCGGTCTCGACGTGGTGCTGGTCGAGCAAGAGGCGGTGGGGGGCACCTGCCTGAATATCGGCTGCATCCCGTCCAAGGCGCTGATCCATGCTGCCGACGCTTACGAGCACGCGCTCGAGCAGTCGCGCGACGCGCCGTTCGGCTTGAAGGTCGAGCGCCCGTCGCTCGATCTGGCCAAAACAATCGAGTGGAAGGACGGCATCGTTGGTCGTTTGACTGGTGGCGTGGCAGCCTTGCTCAAGCGCGGCAAGGTCAAGATATTGCGCGGCCACGCGACCATGCTCGACGGCAAGTCCTGCAAAGTCGATACCGATACCGGCCCGCAAACCGTCCACGCCGAACATGTCGTGTTGGCGACGGGATCGGAGCCGGTGGCCTTGTCGACGCTGCCATTCGGCGGGCGCGTGATCTCTTCGACCGAGGCGTTGTCGCTCACGGAAATTCCCCAACAGTTGGTGGTGGTTGGCGCGGGCTATATCGGCCTGGAATTGGGCACGGCATTTGCGAAGTTCGGCGCCAAAGTGACGGTGGTCGAAGCGCAGGAGCAGATTCTGCCGCTTTACGATGCTGAGTTGGTGCGCCCGGTGGCGGCGCGATTGAAGGCATTGGGTGTCGAAGTGCTGACCAGCACCAAGGCGCTGTCCGACGACGGCAAGGCACTGCAGGTCGAGCAGGCTGGCTCGCCGCCGCGCGCCATTGCCGCCGATCGTATTCTGGTCGCGGTAGGACGGCGGCCGCGTATCTCAGGCGCCGGACTGGAACGGCTCGACCTGACCATGAACGGCGCGGCCATCGCGATCGACGAGCGCTGCGCTACTTCGATGCGCAACGTCTGGGCGATCGGCGACGTCACGGGCGAGCCGATGCTGGCGCATCGCGCCATGGCGCAGGGCGCGATGGTGGCGGAAATCATCGCCGGTCATCGCCGCAGTTTCGATCATGTGGCGATCCCGGCGGTGTGCTTTACCGATCCCGAGATCGTCACGGTCGGATTGTCGCCCGAGCAGGCGACGGCCGCGCGGCATAACTTGGTAAGCGGTACTTTCCCGCTGCGCGCCAACGGTCGGGCCATGACCTTGCGCGCCGAGCAGGGTTTCGTGAGGGTCATCGCGCGAGCCGACAATCATTTGGTGCTGGGCATCGCCGCGGTCGGCGCCGGCGTTTCCGAATTGGCGGCATCGTTCGGCTTGGCGCTGGAAATGGGCGCGCGGCTGGAGGACATTGCCGGCACCATTCACGCCCATCCCACTCTAGGCGAGGCGTTTCACGAGGCGTCGCTCCTGGCCTTGGGCGACGCGTTGCATATCTGATTTCGGACCACGTCTCGCCAAGCAGTATTCGTGCGACAGATCGATTTCGCCGCACCTTCATCCGCCGCCGGGCTGGCCGTTGCTCAACCATGCCCTGGCGCCATGACCTGCCGCCTGCATCAGGCAGTCGCCGACGAATTGCGCATAGCGCGCAACTCAGTCGCATTGCAGCTTACCGGCAGGGACGAGGGCGCCAGGCGGCGCTAGAGCAAAGTAAATTTTGACGAAATCGTCGACAGACGCCACGCCAGGGCCTCGCGGCTCGACCGGTCCATGATCGGCACCAGGTACCGCAAGCCCTCGGCAAGCGGGATCCCCGCGGGATGTAGGTGATGTCGGCACACCCCAGCTGATTGGGCCACCCGATCCTGATACCCCGCAGCAGATAGGGACGAACCGTAAAACGGCGTCTCCAGGAACTAACGCTCGAGTACGTAACTATCCGATTGCCGGGGTGGCTCGATCATTTGGTTGGCGGTAGGCGCATTCGGCGGTAATGCAGCAAACGAATAGGTAGTGTCGAAATTTACTAATGCAACTGTTTATGTTGACGGCAAGCTGCGTTAAGTAATCTACCAACCTATTTAAAGCGATTTTACCTTCACTAACGACAAGACGCTTAATGCGAACACGCACAAAGCGTCAAAGCCTCGAAGTCTCTCTCAGTTCAATGCCCCTCGATTCATGTTGGGCTGAAGAGAGCCAGACGCCGACTTACTTGCGCTTTTATTTCTGCAAATGCCTGCGTGTCCAGTGCCACGGAAAAACAGAGGACGCTATGCAAAACCAACCCGGCCAGGGTTACTCGTTGCAAAATCTCTCGCGCTGCGCCGGTGCCTTTCGCAAGGCCCGCTACGCGCTGGTGACGGGCTCGTTGCTTGCCTTGCTTGCGACGGGACAGGGCGCTTTGGCCCAGCCGATCGGCGCCGGCGGTCAGTTTCAACAGATTCCGCCGCCGCCCGAGCAACCCAAATCGATCCCCGATATCCGTATCGAGCCCGGTCAGGGACCGACGAAGCCGGGCCAACCCGGCGGCGCGAAGGTCGTGGTAGCCGCGCTGCATGTCACGGGCGCGACCAAATTCAGCGAAGCCGAACTGATCGCCGTCACGGGCTTCCGCCCCGGGGTCGAGCTGGATCTGGCCGGCTTGCGAACGATGGCGGCGCGCATCTCGGATTTCTATGGTCGCCACGGCTATTTCCTCGCCCAGGCCTATCTGCCCGCCCAGGATGTCGCCAATGGCGTGGTGACGATAACGGTGATCGAAGGTCGCTACGGCAAGGTCAGCCTCGACAACCAGAGCCACGTCTCGGACGGGCTGGCCAACTCGATGCTGTCCGGGCTGGATGCCGGCGAAGTCGTCGAGACGCCCCCGCTTGAGCGGCGGCTATTGCTGCTGTCGGACCTTCCCGGGGTGAAGGTCAACGCCACTCTGTCGCCCGGTGAGAGCAGCGGTACCTCCAACCTGCTCGTCGGCTTGACGCCCGGCCGTCGCGTGACCGGGAGTCTCCAAGTCGACAACGGCGGCAACTACTACACCGGCTATAGCGGCAGCCCCTATAGCGGCAGCTGGCGCGGAGACGTCACGATCAATTTCAACGAGCCCTTCGGCCTGGGCGACGTCGCCAGCCTGCGCTATCTGACCTCGGGCTCGGGTCTCAACTACGGGCGCGCTTCGTATCAGTTG
>JBBSNV010000219.1:0-4596 GCA_038260375.1 Reyranellales bacterium | reverse complement strand
CCCACGGGCCTGGTGTGGCCGAGACGAAGGTCGAATCGGGACGCATCGCGTCCCATTCCTCGAATTTCAGCGGCCGGTTGTCGATCGCCGAAGGCAGGCGGAAGCCGTATTCGGCCAGCACCGATTTGCGGTTGAAGTCGCCCCTGAACATGCCGCCAATCTGCGGCACGGTGACGTGGCTTTCGTCGACGATCAGCAGCGCGCCTTCGGGCAAATATTCGAACAAGGTCGGCGGCGGTTCGCCCGGCTTGCGGCCCGTGAGGTAGCGCGAATAATTTTCGATGCCGGCGCAGGAGCCGGTGCTGGCCATCATCTCGAGATCGAAATTGGTGCGTTGCTCCAGCCGTTCGGCTTCCAGCAGCTTGCCGGCGTTGCGGAATTCTTCAAGCCGCTTCTTGAGGTCGACTTTGATCACCTCCGCCGCCTGGTTGAGCGTCGGCCGTGGCGTTACGTAATGGCTGTTGGCGTAGATCGTCACTTCCTGCAACGCGGCGGTCTTCTCGCCGGTCAGCGGATCGAATTCGTGGATGCTTTCCAACTCGTCGCCGAACAGGCCGAAACGCCAGGCGCGGTCTTCCATATGAGCTGGATGCAATTCGACCGTGTCGCCGCGCACGCGGAACGAACCGCGGAAGAACGCGGCATCGTTACGCTTATAGGCTTGCTCGACCAGCCGGCGCAGCAGCGCGCCGCGCTCGACCTTCTGGCCGACCCGCAGCTTCAAGGTCATGGCCTCGTAGGTCTCGGGCGAGCCGATGCCATAGATGCACGATACCGACGCCACGATGATCACGTCGCGCCGCTCCAGCAGCGCGCGGGTTGCCGAGTGGCGCATGCGGTCGATCTGCTCGTTGATCGAGGAATCCTTCTCGATGAAGGTGTCGCTGCGCGGCACATAGGCTTCGGGCTGGTAGTAATCGTAATAGGAAACGAAATACTCCACCGCGTTGTTGGGGAAGAAGCTCTTCATCTCGCTATAGAGCTGCGCCGCCAAGGTCTTGTTGGGCGCCATGATCAAAGTCGGACGCTGCAGCGCCTCGATGACATGGGCCATGGTGAAGGTCGTGCCCGAGCCCGTAACGCCCAACAAAACTTGATCATGCTCGTTGGTCTTCAAGCCTGCGATCAATTGCTCGATCGCCTGCGGCTGATCGCCGGCCGGCTGGTAATCCGACACGATCTTGAACGGCTGGCCGCCGGTCGGCGCCGGCCGCCTTTGGCTCATGAAGATCGGCAGATTGGCGGGAACGGAATTGGTCTGCGACATGGACAATTTATATGGCGTATGGCCTGTGAAATGCGAGTCCCAGCAACGAATTTATCGCCCTACCGGCCGGCCATGGATCGCCGTAAAAGGAGATGGAAACTGCCGTTTCCTGCAATGTGCTAGCATTCTGCTGTGTTGGATTTTTCACCTTATCTCGCGATCGATCTGCTCTACGCCGGCATCGCGGTTTTTGCCGCCGGCATGGTGCGCGGCTTTTCCGGCTTCGGCGCAGCCATGGTGATGGCGCCGGTGCTGGCGGCGCTGTATGGCCCGATCGCGGCGGTGCCGATCGCGCTGATCTTGGACCTGATATTGGCGGCGCCCTTGCTGCCCAACGCCGCGCGCCACGTCGAGCGTGGCCGCATCGGTGTGTTGACGGTCGCCGCGATCATCGGCATTCCCTTCGGCACTTGGGTGTTGTTGCATTTGCAGGCGCAGACTTTGCGCATCGCCATGTCGGCGGTGGTGTTCTCCGCCGTGCTGCTGTTGGTGACGGGTTGGCGGCACAAGGGTACGCCGCATCTGGGCGGCACCATCGCCACCGGGCTGGCCAGCGGTTTGCTCAACGGCGCGGTCGGCATGGGCGGCCCACCGGTGATTTTCTATTTCCTGTCCGGGCCCGACGCCGCCGCCAAGATCCGCGCCAGCCTGATCGTCTATTTCACTTTCCTCGACATCGCCTCGTTGATCGTGCTGGCCATCGCAGGCCAGATCGGCGCGCCGGAATTGCTGAAATCGTTGTTACTGGCGCCCCCCTTGTTGGTCGGCGTCTGGCTTGGCAGCCAGATGTTCCATCGCGGCGGCGACCGCTTCTATCGGCCGATCGCCATTGCGATCCTGGCCGCGGTGGCGGCCGGCAGTTTGCTGTTCTGACTACTCCGCCGCTTTTTTGGTCGCGACCACCTTGCCGTAACCGCCACCGCCGGGCGTTTCGATCACGAACAAATCGCCCGGATTCATCTCGGTGCGGTCGGTCGGCCCCAAGGTTTCCTTCTTGCCATTGGCGCGCACGATGTAGTTGCGCCCCGGTGCGCCCGGCTCGCCGCCATGCAGCCCGAATGGCGGCAAGCGCCTTCGGTTGGACAGGATCGACGCCGTCATCGCTTCCAGGAAGCGCAGCCGACGGATCGCGCCGTCGCCGCCTCTATGCGCGCCATTGCCGCCCGAGCCGCGCCGCACGGTGAAACTCTCCAACAGGATCGGGAAGCGCCACTCCAACACTTCGGGATCGGTCAGCCGCGCGTTGCTCATATGGGTGTGCACCGTCACGCCGTCGTAATCGGGGCCGGCCCCCGAGCCGCCGCACACCGTCTCGTAATACTGATACTTGTCGTTGCCGAAAGTGAAATTGTTCAAGGTGCCCTGGCCTGAGCTTTGCACGCCCAGCGCGCCATACAGCGCCTCGGTGATCGCCATCGAGGTCTCGACATTGCCCGCCACCACCGCAGCCGGATATTGCGGCTTCAGCATCGAGCCATCCGGGATAATGAGCGTGAGCGGCTTGAGGCAGCCCGCGTTCATCGGGATCGTGTCTCTCACCAAAGTGCGGAACACATAGAGCACCGCGGCGCGGCACACGGCAGACGGTGCGTTGAAGTTGTTGGGCAGTTGTGCGCTGGTACCGGTGAAATCGACCACCGCCGAGCGCGCCTGGCTGTCGATGCGCACTGCGACTTCGATGATGGCGCCGTTATCCATCTCCATGGTGTAGCGGCCGTCCTTCAACACGCCCAGCACGCGGCGCACTTGCTCTTCGGCATTGTCCTGAACGTGCTGCATATAAGCCTGCACCACCGCGAGGCCGAACTCGTCGACCATGCGGCGCAGTTCAGCGAGACCGGTCTCGTTGGCCGCGACCTGCGCTCGGAGATCGGCGATGTTTTGCTCGGCGTTGCGCACGGGATATTTGCCCGAGGCTAACAGCGCACGCATCTCCGTCTCGCGGAAGCGGCCTGCCTCGACCATCAGGAAATTGTCGATCAGCACGCCTTCTTCCTCGACCACTGTAGAATCGGGCGGCATCGAGCCCGGCGTGATGCCGCCGATATCGGCGTGATGGCCGCGCGAGGCGACGAAAAACAGCAGGTCTTTGCCGGCGCGGTCGAACACCGGCGTGATCACCGTCACGTCGGGCAGATGCGTGCCGCCGTTATAGGGCGCGTTCAGCACATAGACGTCGCCCGGCTTCAGATGCGCGCCGTTTTGGCGGATCACGGCCTCGACGCTCTCGCCCATCGAGCCCAGATGCACCGGCATGTGCGGCGCATTGGCGATCAGGCTGCCGAGCACGTCGAAAATCGCACAGGAGAAATCCAGCCGCTCCTTGATGTTGACCGAATAACTGGTCTTTTCCAGCACCGTGCCCATCTGCTCGGCGATCGACATGAAACGGTTGTTGAAAATCTCCAGCATTACCGGATCGACTTCGGTGCCGATTGCCGCTTGGCGCTTCAAGGCCACCACGCGGCGCATCACCAGATGATTGAGCGAGGTCAACTCGGCCTGCCAGTCTGGTTCTATGATAATCGTGGCGATCTTTTCGATCACCATGGCTGGCCCGTCGATCCTGTCGCCCGGCAGCAGCGCCTCGCGGTCATAGGCCGGTGTCTTATGCGTCGTGCCGCCGATGAAGGTCTCGACCGTGTCGAGCGGCTTGAGTGGCCTGGTGCGACGCGTCGTGATCTCCTGCTCGTGCGCCGCTTCCGTGCGGCCGATCGCTTCGATCGAGACGGCTTCGACCACATGCGCCTTGTTCTCGACCACGAAGCCATAACGCTGACGGTGCGCCGCCTCGAAGCCCGTTACGATCTCAGCTTGGCTGCCGAAATCCACCACCAAAGCGCTATCGGTGCCGTCGTAGCGCAGATGCACCTTTCGCAAGATGTCGATGTGTTCCGCCGCAATGCCTTGTTCCAGCATTTCGCGCTTGCCGTCCGCCGCCAAGGTGTCGAGCCGCTGGGCCAGATCGCCCACCAACGCCGCATCGAGCTTCAGCTCGACCGAGGCTTGGCGAATGGCGCGCAGATCGGCCAGGCCCATGCCATAGGCCGACAGCACGCCGGCCAGCGGATGCAGCAACACCGTCTTCATGCCCAGCGCATCGGCCACGGCGCAGGCATGTTGGCCGCCGGCGCCGCCGAAGCAATTGAGCGCGTATTCCGTTACGTCGTAGCCGCGCTGGATCGACACTTCCTTGATCGCATTGGCCATGTTTTCCACCGCGATGCGCAGGAAGCCTTCGGCCACTTGCTCCGAACTGCGCGTATCGCCGGTCTTGGCGTTGGCCTGTTGGGTCAGGGCGGCGAATTTCTCCCGCACCACATTTTCAT
>JBBSNV010000218.1:0-4604 GCA_038260375.1 Reyranellales bacterium | reverse complement strand
CGCCAGCGTCGCGCGCGCCAGAACGTCATTTCCGGTGGCGCCCGCTCGTCCTTGGAGCAGATGATCAAAGACATCAAGGAAGGCGTGGCCAAGGAACTTCCGGTGCTTATCAAGGGCGACGTGCAAGGCTCGGTCGAAGCCATCGCCGGCGCGCTGAAGCGGCTGGGCACCGACAACGTCGCGGTGCGCATCCTGCATCAGGGCGTGGGCGGCATTAACGAGTCCGACGTGACTTTAGCCAAGGCGTCGAACGCGCTGATCATTGGCTTCAATGTGCGCGCCAATCCCCAAGCGCGTGACATGGCCAAGCGCGACAAGGTCGATATCCGTTACTACTCGATCATCTATAACGTCACCGACGACGTGAAGAACTTGATGGCCGGCCTGCTGTCGCCGACCTATCACGAAAGGTTCTTGGGCAATGCCGAGATCCGCCAAGTGTTCCGCATCACCAAGACCGGGACGGTGGCCGGTTGCTACGTCACCGACGGCGAGGTCAAGCGCGGCGCCAAGGTGCGCCTGCTGCGCGACAACGTGGTGATCCACGAAGGCAGCCTGAAGACGCTCAAGCGCTTCAAGGACGAAGTGCGCGAGGTCAAGCAGGGCTTCGAGTGCGGCATGGCGTTCGAGAACTACGACGACATCAAAGTTGGCGATACGATCGAATGCTTCGAAGTCGAGCAAGTGGCGGGCGTGCTTTAATAAGGCGAGCCGGATTCGGATTTGAGTTTGTGGCGCTGCCGCGCCGCCAACTCAAATCATCCGGGTCCCATGCGACGGAGGCCAACACCATGTCGCGTCAAAAAGGTTCCAAAAACCGCGAAGCCTCGCAGCGCCAATTGCGCGTCGGCGAGGAAATGCGTCACGCGCTGGCCGAGTTGCTGGAGCGCGGCGAGATGCGCGATCCTGAATTGCGCGATGCCACCATCACCGTGACCATGGTCGATGTCAGCCCCGATCTGCGCAACGCGTTGGCTTTCATCGTGCCGCTGGGCGGGCAGAACGGCGACAAGCTGTTGGCGGCGATGCGTCGTGCGGCACCATTCTTCCGCGCCCGCTTGGCCCAGATGATCGATCTGCGTTACGCGCCGGAAATGCGTTTCGAGCTCGACCGCTCGTTCGATCACGCCAACCACATCAACCAATTGCTGCACACGCCCGAAGTGGCGCGCGATCTGAAGCACGACGACGAGAACGACGAGAACGAAAAGTCCTGATCGCTTGAGCCGGTTGCCGTCATGAAACGCCTCGTATGAAACGCCCGTTATGAAGAAAAAGGGCCAACGGGTCGATGGCTGGCTGGTGCTGGACAAGCCGCTCGGCATCTCCTCGGCCAAGGCGGTGGCGATCACACGCCGGCTGTTCGACGCCGCCAAAGTCGGCCATGGCGGCACCTTGGATCCGCTGGCCACCGGCATCCTGCCGATCGCGTTCGGCGAGGCGACCAAGACCGTTGCCTGGGCCATGGCGGGGCGCAAGGCGTACCGCGTGCGGGCCAGGTTTGGTGAGGCGCGCGACACCGACGATGGCGAAGGCCAGGTGATCGAAACATCGACCGTCCGGCCCAGCGATGAAGCTATCCGTGCCGCCCTGCCGCGCTTCACCGGCCGCATCGAGCAGGTGCCGCCCGATTATTCGGCCATTAAAGTGAACGGCCAACGGGCTTATAAGCTCGCCCGCGCCGACCAGCCGGTGGTCCTGGCCGCCCGCCCGGTCGATATTTACCGCCTCGAACTGCTGGATCCACCCCCATCCGAGGTTGGGGCGGATTGGGCAGATTTGGCGGTAGAATGCGGCAAAGGCACCTATATACGGGCCTTGGTGCGCGATTTGGCCCGGGAGTTGGGCTCGGTGGCCTATGTCGAGCGGCTGCGGCGCACCAAAGTCGGCCCCTTTACCGAAAATCAGGCAATTTCGCTGGAATACCTAGAGGGTTTGGACCATAGTCCGGCCCGTTTAGAGCATTTGCTCCCGGTCGAGACCGCGCTGGACGACATCCCGGCGCTGGCCGTGACTGAGGAAGAGGCGGGCCGTTTGCTACACGGCCAAACCCTGGCAGTGCTCCGTACCGGAATCCGCGACACGGTTCCAAGCGGCGATAGCGGGCTCGTTTTACGGGCCATGCTTAATCGGCGCCTTGTGGCCTTGGTGCGAATCGATGGCGGAATCATCCGCTCGGTGCGTGTCATCAACCCCTGACTTAGAGGAGTCCCCGATGTCGATTAGCGCTGCGCGCAAGCAAGAAGTTATTGGCGAATACGCCACCGTCAAGGACGACACCGGTTCGCCGGAAGTTCAAGTCGCCATCTTGAGCGAACGCATCAAGAATCTCACTGAGCATTTCAAAGGCCACATTAAGGACCACCATTCGCGTCGTGGTCTGTTGAAGATGGTCAGCCAACGTCGTCGCTTGCTCGACTATCTGAAGGGCAAGGACGCGTCGCGTTACGAAAAACTGATCGATCGTCTGGGCCTGCGCCGCTAAGCGCGACCGACGATACCAGCCGAGCCGCCGGGCGCCCCTCTTTGAAAATAGAGGTGCGTCGGCGGCTTTCGGCTTTTTAGTAGCTACGCCGGCCCGCGAGGAAATCGCAAGACGGGCCGGTCTCGCGCCGCATAGGGCGGAGCGAGCGGACGGCAGCGCATTGGGCGCCAGCCGTTCGATAGAAAGGAAGGAAGAAGACTATGTTCAACGTATCCCGCAAGGAATTGATGTGGGGTGGGCGCAAGCTGGTTCTGGAAACCGGCAAGATCGCCCGCCAAGCCGACGGTGCCGTCATGTGTACCTATGGCGAAACCACCGTCCTCGCCGCCGTGGTCGGGGAAAAGAAACCCAAGCCGGGCCTCGATTTTTTCCCGCTCACCGTTCACTACCAAGAGAAGACTTTCGCCGCCGGCAAGATCCCCGGTGGCTTCTTCAAGCGCGAAGGCCGCCCCTCCGAGAAGGAAGTGCTGACTTCGCGTTTGATCGACCGCCCGATCCGGCCGCTGTTCCATCCTGATTTCCGCAACGAAACGCTGATCATGTGCACCGTGCTGAGCCACGATCTGGAAAACGATCCCGATATCGTTGCCCTGATCGCCACCTCTGCCGCGCTGACCATTTCCGGCATCCCGTTCATGGGCCCGATCGGTGGCGCGCGCGTCGGCTACATCGACGGACAGTACAAGCTCAACCCAACGATGGAAGAGCAGGAACAGAGCCAGCTCGACGTCGTTGTCGCCGGCACCAAGGACGGCGTGCTGATGGTCGAGTCCGAGGCCAAGGAATTGGCCGAAGACGTGATGCTGGGCGCCGTGATGTTCGGCCATAAATCGTTCCAGCCGGTGATCGAAGCGATCATCGAATTGGCCGAGAAATGCGCTAAGGAACCCTGGTCCCTACCCAGCGCCGCCCCCGCCATGGAAGGCGTGCGCAGCAAGCTGAAGAGCCAGTTCGCCGGCAAGTTGGGCGAGGCCTACGGCGAGCGCGCCAAGCAAGCGCGCCAAGACAAGATCGCCGCGGTTAAGACCGAAGCCAAGGCGGTGTTCGCCGACGATGCCGACGCCTCGGCGATCGTGTCCGAAGCGTTCAAGGATCTCGAAGCCGACGTGGTGCGCAACGCCATCTTGGATACCGGCAAGCGTATCGACGGTCGCGACACCAAGACGGTGCGCCCGATCGTGGCCGAAGTCGGCATCTTGCCGCGCGCCCATGGCTCGGCGCTGTTCACCCGCGGCGAGACCCAAGCCTTGGTCGTGACCACTTTGGGCACCGGCCAGGACGAGCAGATCATCGACGCGCTGGAAGGCGAGTATCGTTCCAACTTCATGCTGCACTACAACGTCCCGTCCTATTCGGTCGGCGAAGTGCGTCGTGTGGCGCCGCCGGGCCGCCGCGAAATCGGCCACGGCAAACTGGCATGGCGCGCCATTCGCCCGCTGCTGCCGGAGAAGCTGAAGTTCCCCTACACCATTCGCGTGGTGTCGGAAGTGACCGAGTCCAACGGCTCTTCGTCGATGGCCACCGTGTGCGGCAGCTCGTTGTCGTTGATGGATGGCGGCGTTCCCTTGGCGCGGCCGGTGGCGGGTATCGCCATGGGCCTGATCAAGGAAGGCGAACGCTTTGCCGTGTTGAGCGACATCCTGGGCGACGAAGATCATCTGGGCGATATGGACTTCAAAGTGGCCGGCACCGAGAAAGGCATCACCGCTTTGCAGATGGACATCAAGATCACCTCGATCACCGAGGAGATCATGAAAGTCGCGCTCGACCAGGCCAAGCATGGTCGCATGCACATCCTGGGCGAGATGACTAAGGCGCTCGACCATGCCCGCGAGGCGGTCAACGAAAACGCACCGCGCATCACCGTGATCACCATCCCCAAGGATAAGATCCGTGAAGTGATCGGCACCGGCGGCAAGGTGATCCGCGAGATCGTCGAAAAGACCGGCGCCAAGATCAACATCGAGGATGACGGCACGGTGAAAGTCGCCTCCGCCGACGGCGAGTCGATCAAGGCGGCGCTGAAATGGATCCGCTCGCTCACCGCCGAACCCGAGATCGGTGAGATCTATGACGGCAAGATCGTCAAGGTGATGGATTTCGGCGCCTTCGTGAACTT
>JBBSNV010000217.1:0-4607 GCA_038260375.1 Reyranellales bacterium | reverse complement strand
TCCATGATGTGCTTGCGCGACAGGCCCTTGCCGTTCACATGCTTGGCCATCGGGTTATAGACCTTGGTGGCAATCACCTGTTCGTCGCGCTTGCCCAGATCGCGCAGCGCGCGGCCGGTAATCTCCTCGCAGACGCCCAAGGAATAGATATTGGCGGTGTCGTAGAAATTGATGCCGGCTTCCCAGGCGCGCTTGTAGAACACTTTGGAATCATGTTCTTCCAGCACCCATTCGCGCCACGACTTGGCGCCATAGGTCATGGTGCCGAAGCACAGGCGGGACACTTTCAGGCCGGTATTGCCCAAGCGCACATATTGCATCGTTGCCTCCCCGTTAATTGCCTTTGCCTTCGGCATTATGCTCGACCCGCGCCGCCAAAGCTGCGGCCATGAACTCGTCGAGATCGCCGTCCAGCACGCGTTGCGAATCGGTGCGTTCGACGCCGGTGCGCATATCCTTGACCATCTGGTAGGGCTGCAGCACGTACGAGCGGATCTGATGGCCCCAGCCTATATCGGATTTGGAATCGGCTTCTTTTTGCGCCGCATCTTCGCGCTTCTGCAGTTCCGCCTCATACAGGCGGGCTTTGAGCATCGCCATGGCGGTGGCGCGGTTGCGATGCTGCGAGCGGTCGGACTGGCAGGCCACGACGATGCCGCTGGGAAGATGCGTGAGGCGCACCGCGCTATCGGTCTTGTTGACGTGCTGGCCGCCGGCGCCGGACGAGCGATAGGTGTCGACGCGCAGATCCTTGTCCAGCACCTCGATCTCGATCGTGTCGTCGATCACCGGATAGACCCAGACCGAAGCGAACGAGGTGTGACGCCGCGCCTGACTATCGAACGGCGAAATCCGCACCAGCCGGTGCACGCCGCTTTCGGTCTTCAACCAGCCGTAACCGTTATGACCCGTGACCAGCAGAGTGACCGATTTGACGCCGGCTTCTTCGCCCGGACTTTCTTCCAGCCACTGCACTTTGTAGCCATGCTGCTCGGCCCAGCGCAGATACATGCGCGCCAACATCTCGGCCCAGTCTTGCGACTCGGTGCCGCCGGCGCCGGCGTGAATTTCGACGTAGCAATCGTTGGCGTCGGCCTCGCCCGACAGCAGGGTCTCGAGCTCCTGCTTGGCCGCCTCGTCGCGCATCAGGCGGAGTTGCTTCTCCGCCTCCGCCACCATCGCTGCATCGCTTTCGGCCTCGGCCATGGCGATCAGCTCGACATTGTCGATCACGCCGGCTTCGATGCGGCGTACCTGACTAAGGGACTGATCCAGCTTGGTGCGCTCGCGCATGACTTCCTGCGCGGCCTTGGCGTTGTTCCACAGATTGGGATCTTCGGCGCGCGCGTTTAGCTCGGCTAGGCGTTCGACCGCTCGGTCGTAGTCAAAGATGCCTCCTCAGCAACCCGACTGATTGCTTGATCTCTTCGACCAGAGTTTCGATTTCCGCACGCATGACGAATTCTAAGCTCCGCTGCAGCCTAAATTGACGACGGCGCTTGTTTTAGAGCGGATCACGACTTGATGGAAGCGATGTCTTGCTTCAATCAAGTCGTGATCCGCTCTAATCTTATAGCTAGAGCAAATTCACACCTTTTGACGGAACGTTAAGCAATTCAGTCAAAAGGTGGTTTGCTCTAATAGGTTTCGCCGGTTCCGGAAAGGATCGGTTTGCGCGTGCCGTCGGGATTGGTGCCGCCACCAGTTTCCAGCACGCTGAAATTGCCCGAGCCGTCGAGCACGGTGGCGTCGCCGGTCGGCTCGGTGCCGGGCTTGAAGGCTTCCAAGATGGCGCGGTTGTCGCCGGGCTGCGCCGGCTGGCCGGTCAGCAAATTGACCCGCACCATGCGGATGTCATCGGGTGTGCGGAACGGCGGGTTGGGCTTGTCCTTGAAATAGGTTTGGGCGATCTCCTTGAAGATCGGCACCGCCACCGAGCTGCCGGTTTCGCCGCGGCCCAAAGTGCGCGGCTCGTCGAAACCGACATAGGCGCCGATCACAATGTCGGGCGAATAGCCGATGAACCACAAATCCTTGGCGTCGTTGGAGGTGCCGGTCTTGCCGGCCAGGGTACGGTTAAGCACCGCCAGCGCCGCCGCCGTACCGCGAATCGTGACGCCTTCCATGATGTGGACGATCTGGTAGACCGATTGCTGGTTGAAAATGATCTCGCGGTTGTCGGGCACCGACGGCGCGGGCTGATGCGACCAGCTGGCGTTGACGCATTGCGGGCACGGCCGCTGATCGTTCTTGAAGATCGTCATGCCGTTTCGGTCCTGCACGCGATCGATCAAGGTCGGCGTGATGCGATGCGCGCCGTTGGCCAGCATGCCGTAAGCTGTGGCCATGCGCAGCAAGGTGGTTTCGCCCGCGCCCAGGGCCATCGGCAGCACCGGCAGCATGTTGTCGATCACGCCGAAAGTCTTGGCGGTAGCCGCCACCTTGTCGATGCCAGCGTATTGCGCGACGCGGATGGTCATCAGGTTGCGCGATTTTTCGATGCCCTGGCGCAAAGTCGCGGGGCCCAAGAAGTCGCGCGAATAATTCTCCGGCTTCCACAGCGGTTGGCCCGGGCCGGGATCGAAAACGAACGGCGCGTCGAGCACCAGGCTGGACGGCGTCAAGCCGTTGTCCAGCGCGGTGAGATAGACTATCGGCTTGAACGAGGAGCCGGGTTGGCGCATCGCCTGGGTGACGCGGTTGAATTGGCTGCGCTGGAAGCTCCAGCCGCCGGCCATCGCCAGCACGCGGCCGGTATGGGGATCGAGCACGACGGCGCCGCCATCGAGATTGGGCACCTGGCGCAGGCCGTAGGTGTTGGGCGGAGGGGCCTTGCCTTTGACCTCGGCGGTCAGCAGCTCCACCGGCACGACGTCGCCCAAGGTCAATACATCGGCCGGCTTGCGCGGTGCATTGCCGACCTTCTGGTCGTCCAGGGTCGGCCGCGCCCAGGTCATTTCGGCAAACGGAATGGCACCTTGCTGGCCCGAAGTTAAGCCAATCACGGCGTGATCGGCCTCCACTTTCAGCACCACCGCAAGCTGCCACGCGGCGGGTCCGGTCAGCGGCTTGCTTTCGGCGAATTTAGTCAGGCCTTTGGGCCAGTTGTCGAAATTTTCCAGCTTGCCCCATGGCCCGCGCCAGCCATGGCGGCGATCGTAGGCGATCAGCCCGTCGCGCAGACCCTGCTCGACCAGCGGCTGGATCGCAGGATCGAGCGTGGTGCGCACGGTGAGGCCGCCCTCGTAGAGCTTTTGCTCGCCGTATTGCGCCAGGATCTGGCGGCGCACTTCCTCGGCGAAGAAATCAGCGTTGGTGGTTTCCGATTCGGGGCGGCGGCGCAACTGCAGCGGCTCGGCGCGCGCGCTGGCCGCTTCGGCTGGGGTGATGTACCCGTCTTCCTGCATGCGGCCGATCACGTAGTCGCGGCGGATCTTGGCTTCGGCCGGCGCGCGCAGGATGTTGTAGCTGCTGGGCGCTTTGGGCAGGCCGGCGAGGTATGCCGCTTCGCCGATCGTCAACTCGTCGAGCGACTTGCCGAAATAATTCAGCGAGGCGGCGGCGATGCCGTAATTGCCGCCGCCCAGGAAGATTTCGTTGAGATAGAGCTCCAGGATGCGGTCCTTGGAGAACGTCTTTTCGATGCGCAGCGCTAGGATCGCTTCACGGATCTTGCGGCTCAGCGTGGCTTCGTTGGTCAGCAAGAAATTCTTCGCCACCTGCTGGGTAATGCTCGAGGCGCCCTCGGGCCGCTTGTGCGAACCGAAGCTCAAAAAATTGCTGAGTGCGGCGCGCGCCACGCCGATGAAATCGACGCCGTGATGGATGTAGAAGCGCTGGTCTTCGGATGCGATGAAAGCGTGGATCACGCGCTTGGGGATGGCGCTGATCGGCACGAAGATGCGTTTTTCCTTGGCGTATTCGCCCAGCAGTTTGCCGTCGGCGGCATAAAATCGCGTGGTGGTGGGCGGATCGTAAGCGGCCAATTGCTGATGGTCGGGCAGATCGGCCGAATAATGCAGGTAGGCGTAAATGCCCGCGCCGGCGACCGCGACAATGCCGATCAGGGCAAAAATCCCGAGATATTTCAGCACTCGTACCAAGCTCGATCCCCTATGGCCGGCCGCCCGAAGCCGCGCACGACAACCGCTATATCACAAGCCGATTACGGCTTCGCTATAGGAAAATTGCGGCAGAGTGGTGACCGAGAACGCGCGGTAAAGCAGAAAGTTTCGGCTATTTGCGCACGATGGCTGCCGATGGGGCGCCCGGCCAGGGCGGCCGCGCGGCCGGCTGCAGGGTGGCGAAGAAGCCGTCGATCGAGCGCACCATCGCCTTGGCCATGCGCTGCTCGTAAACCTGCGAGCGCAACAGCGATTCCTCACCGGCATTGGACAGATAGCCCAGCTCGATCAAAGCCGCCGGCACGTCGGTCGCGGTCAGCACGGCAAACCCGGCCGAGCGGTTGGGGCCCTGCACCATCGGGATTTTGCCGATCGCCATCTCTTGCACCAGCAGATTGGCAAATACACGCGAGCGGTTGACCGTCTCGCGCTGCGCCAGGTCGATCAGGATCGACTGAACGTTGGGCGCCTGGTGGTTGAGGT